>PBGQ01000003.1 GCA_002720125.1 Rickettsiales bacterium
GAAAGACATCTATAGTAAACTGTATGGCAGGCCTTATAAAACCAAAGAGTGCTTTAATAAAAATAAATAATAGAACTTTAAACGACACAAAAAATAAATTTTTTCTACCTATTCATAAAAGAAGAATAGGATATGTTTTTCAAGACTCAAGACTTTTCCCTCATCTAAACGTCAAACAAAACCTGATGTATGGGCATAATATAAGAAAATATAATAAAAAAAATTTTATTTTTAACGATATAGTTGAACTTTTAAAACTAGATAATGTTCTTTTAAGATACCCTTACAATTTGTCAGGAGGAGAAAAACAAAGAGTTTCAATAGGAAGAGCAATATTATCTCAGCCAGATATTTTAATAATGGATGAACCATTAGCTTCTTTAGATCAAAAGAGAAAAAATGAACTGCTAATGTATATTATTAAAATAAATAAGAAATATAAAATCCCCATAGTTTATGTATCACACTCTTTATTTGAAATATTTCTATTAGGAAAAAATATAAATTTTATAAATAATGGAAATTTAGTTTTTTCGGGAAACAAAGAACAATCCTTATTACATTATAACAGTAGCTTAGAAAACTCTTTTGAAGACTCGTATATCAAAGGTAGAATTTCTAAAATTAGAAATAAAGATAACTTATCAGAATTAAATATAGGAAAGAATAAACTATTAATATTTACTAATTCATTAAAACTTAATAGCCATGTTTTAGTCAAAATTAGATCTTCAAATGTTATTATTTCAAAAAATAAACCTGCAAACTTAAGTTCATTAAATTTTATAAAAGTAAAAATTAAAAAAATTACGATAGAAAAGTATTTAGTACTACTAATACTAGAATTTAATAATAATACCATTAAAGCCCATATAACAAAAAAGTCTTACAGATTAATGAAGATTAAAAATGAGGAATTTTGTTATGCACTTATTAAAGCTATAAACATAAATGATTTTTTAGAGATTTCTCTATTTTAAGTGCTTCTTTTGAAAATGTAATTAGTAAGATTTACTAAAGATTGGTTATAATTGTTGTTGGGCAACTGTTTTAAAATCTCATGTGCTTTAATTGCGTATGTTTCTGCTATTTTTTTTGTTTCATCTAAGCTGTTATATTTACTTATTATTGAAACAGCGTAATCAAAATCTTCTTTTTCTTGATCAAGTTCTTCTATTACTCTAGTCCAAAAGATTTTTTCCTCACTATTAGATTTTGAAATAGCTAAGATTATTGGAAGTGTTACTTTTCCCTCTTTAAAATCGTCTCCAATTTTTTTGCCCATTTTTTTGTTAGAAACATCATAATCCATTGCATCATCATATATCTGAAAAGCAGTACCAATAAGTTTTCCATAATCTGAAATACATGACAAAGATTTCTCTGGTGCATTAGCTACAATTCCACCTACTAGGGCAGCTGCAGAAAATAGTTTTGCGGTTTTATCTTCAACTACTTTAAAATATTTTTTTTGTCCAACATCTATGTTATTTTCCAAACTTAATTGCATTACTTCTCCCTGGGCAAGAGATTTAGAAGCATCAGACAACGCAACTAAAACCTTCTTGTCATTATCTTTTACCATAATTTGAAACGCTTTAGTAAATAGATAGTCTCCGACCAAAACACTTGCTTTATTCCCCCATACGCTGTTAGCAGTATTTTTTCCTCTGCGCATAATACTTTCATCTACAACGTCATCATGTAAAAGAGAAGCCATATGAATTAATTCAATACACGCAGCAAGCTCAATATTTCTAGTACCATAATTATAACCAAACATTTTTGAAAATAATATAGTCAAAGCAGGCCTTATTCTTTTTCCTCCAGATTTCAAGAGGTGATTTGATAATATGGGAATTAATGGAACTTCAGATTTAATTTTGCTTATAATAAAATTATTTACTTTCTTAAGCTCACTATCTATGCAGGAGTTGAATAAACCATAATTTTGATCAATTTTTTTATTTTCAGGTTCTTTTTTATTTTTTACTGACAGACTGAGCAAATTTTCACCCTTTAATCAAGTGCCGAGACTTGATAAATGAATTAATAAAAGATACAATATAAGATATATTTTTTATTGAAAATGTCACTATAATAGTTGAAAAATTTTTTTAGTATTATAGTTTTTTATAACTCTTTCACTTTTGAGCAGGAAATTAATTTGTTTATTTCAAAAAAACCAATTGTAGCATTAATTAAACTAGCTGGTATAATTTCAACTGAAGGTAGGTTAGGTGCTCGTGGAGCATTAAACCTTAATGATCTCTCAGATTCTATCACCAAAGCATTCACGCAAAAAAACATTAAAGCAATAGCTTTATTAATTAATTCCCCTGGAGGGTCACCAGTACAATCTGCCCTAATATCCAATAGAATTAGAGAATTAGCAATTGAAAAAGAAATGCCAGTTTACTGTTTTATAGAAGATTTAGCTGCTTCAGGAGGTTATTGGTTAAGTTGTGCAGCTGACGAAATTTATGCCATGGAAAGTTCCATTGTAGGTAGTATTGGAGTTATTTCAGCAGGTTTTGGAGCTGTTCAAGCAATTAAAAAAATAGGAATTGAAAGAAGAGTCTACTCAGAGGGCAAAAATAAGGGTTTATTAGATCCTTTCCTACCAGAAAAAAAAGAAGATGTGGTTCAAATCAAGAATATACAAAAAGATTTACACAACCAATTCATAAATTGGATAAAATTGAGAAGAGGAAAGAGACTGAAAGGAACAGACGAAAAGCTTTTCAATGCAGGAATATGGAGTGGAAAGAAAGCAAAAGAATTAGGTCTTATCGATGGAATAGGAGACTATTATAGTGTAATGAAAAATATATTTGGCAAAGATGTGAAATTTAAAGACTTTTCAAAGAAACAATCGTGGTTTAAACAACGCTTTTTATCTAAAAACACCGGATATAATTCTGATATAATTGTTAGAAGTGTAATAAATAACATAGAAGAGAGATTCATTTGGTCTAAATATGGATTGTAAGTTTCTTTTCTAAAGAGTATGTTAATGCATGTTTGGTTTTAGTATTCCAAAAATAATTTTTTTATTATTTATACTGATTATTATTTGGAATTTATTTAAGTATTTTGAAAATAGGAGCTTAAATAAAAAATATACTGAAACTAGCAATGATAAGAAAAGCAATAGCTCTGAAGAGTCTTTGGTTGAGTGCAAAGCCTGTGGTAACTTTTACAGTAGTAAATTACCTGAAGGCTGCCCTATTTGTAATAAAGAGAAATAGTAAATCATGGAAGTAAAAACTGAGACAATTCTATCTTTTGAAGATATAATATTTAAGTTGCAAAAGTATTGGCAGCGAAAAGGTTGCATAGTTTTACAACCTATAGATTTGGAGGTTGGAGCTGGAACATTTCATCCAGCTACCTTATTGAAAAGCTTGGGTCCGGAAAAGTGGAATTGCGCTTATTTACAACAATGTAGAAGACCTACAGATGGAAGGTATGGTGAAAACCCAAATAGATTACAACAGTATTTTCAGTTTCAGGTAATTCTCAAACCGTCACCATACAATATGCAGCAACTATATTTAGATAGTTTAAAATCATTAGGAATTGATTTGGAAAATAACGATATTAGATTTGTTGAAGATGACTGGGAAAGTCCAACATTGGGAGCATGGGGTTTAGGTTGGGAGGTGTGGTGTAATGGAATGGAAGTAACTCAATTTACTTATTTTCAACAAGTGGGAGGATTAGATTGTAAGCCAATTAGTGGAGAAATCACTTACGGTTTAGAGAGACTAGCAATGTTTATACAAAAAAAAGAAAATGTATTTGATCTTATTTGGAATAAACATGACGTAACCTACAAAGAACTATTTTTTTCTAACGAGGTAGAACAGTCTTTTTTTAATTTTGATTTTGCTAATACTCNAGACCTAAAACAAAAATTTACTATGACAGAAAATGAAGCCAGCTTTTTAGTGGCTAAGCGTTTAGTATATCCAGCCTATGAACAATGCATAAAGGCTAGTCATTTATTTAATTTATTAGACGCAAGAGGAGTTCTTAGTGTTTCAGAAAGAGCAACCTTTATAAAAAAAGTTAGAAATATATCTAATAAATGTTGTCAGTTATACCTAGAAAAAAGTGCAGAATATGAATAGCGATTTATTAATCGAGTTTTATAGTGAAGAAATGCCAGCTAGTATTTTAGAAAAAACAGCGAGCACAATTAATTTTTTAATAGAAAATGAATTATCAAAGGAAAAATTTGTATTCGATAAATCTAAATATTTTTATACACCTACAAGATTAACTTTTATATTTTATAGTCTAGGATTAGATAAAAATCTGGTAGGAAAAACAATAAGAGGTCCCAGTGTTAATGCAAATGAAAAAGCAGTTTTAGGTTTTGCAAAATCATTTAATGTAAAAGTAAAAAATTTAATGAAGATGAGCACTCCTAAGGGAGAGTATTATTTTTTCAAAAAAAGTCTAAAACAGACAAGCGTTATTTCTGTTCTTGAAAAACTTCTAGAGGAAACATTCAGAAGAATATCTTGGAAGAAGTCCATGAGATGGGGCAATAATGATTTAAAGTGGATAAGACCACTAAAAAATATTTTATGTATTTATAAAAGTAAGAAGTTGAATATTANGTTTGGACATTTACAATCTAACAACATCACATTAATAGAGTACCATAAGATAGAAGAAAAATTAAAAGTTGAAAATATTAAACATTATTTTGAAGTTCTGAAAACTAATAACATTGAAATTGATCAAAATATTAGNCGAGATATGATCNTATCAGGATCAAAAAAAATAGCAAAAAAGCTTAATGTCAATTTCAAATTAAATGAAAAGCTTTTGTCGGAAGTCATATGTTTAGTACAAAAGCCTTATTTGTTTCAAGCTAAGTTTAAAGAAAAGTTTTTAAAGCTTCCTCAAGAAATATTAATTACAACTATGATTAAAAATCAAAAATATTTTCCCTTATATAAAAAAAAAGAGATATTAACAAATAACTTTATTGTTGTTTCTAATATTTTTTCTAAAGATAAAGGAGAAAAAATAGTAGAAGGCAATGAAAGGGTAGTAAATGCTAGGTTAGAGGATGCTGCTTTCTTTTGGAAAAAAGATTTAGCATCAAAGTTCAAAGAAAATGACAAGCTCCTAAATAGATTAATTTTTCATAGTGAGCTCGGAACTCTATCAGACAAAGTTGATAGATTAAAAGAACTAGTGGAACTCTTGTTTATAAAATTAAAATTAACAAATAGAGAAAGAGAAGATTTATTAGAAGCAATTAAAATTTGTAAAAATGATTTAGTTTCTCAGATTGTAAGAGAGTTTCCTAATCTTCAAGGTATCATGGGCTATTATTACAGTTTAAATGAAGGATATAATAGGGTAGTGNCATTAGCAGTAAGAGATCATTACAAGCCACAAGGGCCAGATGAAGAGATTCCTAATTCAAAGATAGGGCAGTTAATATCGTTAATTGATAAAGTTGATACTTTAGTTGGGTTTTTTTTAATAGATAAAGAACCATCAAGTTCCAAGGACCCATATGCACTTAGGAGAACCGCCNTGGGAGTGATAAGAATTATTGTTGAAGCAGGATACGACCTTAACCTGAACAAAATTTTTTATCAAATAATAAAGAAATACAGAAAAAAAAATAATAAAAAAGAATCAACAAATTTTACTTCTAATGAAAAAGTTATTGATAATTTAACTAAATTTTTAATTGATAGATACGAAAATCTGATTAAAGAACAAAAACAAATCGATTTAATAATATTTAGAAGTTTAAAAATAGATTACACCAATTTAAAAATAAAAAAGGTTCACGATGACGCAATATTTTTAACTAGATTTATTAATACCGATAAAGGCAAAAAAATTGTTAATTGTATAAAAAGAGTATTTAATATTCTTGATAATGGAAAAATAGCAATCAAAGATAGTGAAGAAGTCAATAAGAATTTATTTAAAACAAAAGATGAACTTAATTTATATCATGCATATTTGAAAATTTCTAAAATAAAAATCAATAATAATGAATTTTCTTTTAGGTTTTTGGAGNGTTTAATTGATCCTATTGATAATTTTTTTAATAATGTGCAGATTAACGTTAAAGATANTAATTTAAGAAAAAATAGACTAATATTATTGACTAAATTAAAAAATCAAGTTAACCAAATATCAGATTTTTCTGTTTTAATTAAAAGGTAGTAGTATGACTAAATGGGTATATAATTTTGGTTTTGGTGATGCAGATGGCAATGCATCTATGAGAGATATATTAGGAGGGAAAGGAGCTAACCTTGCAGAAATGAACAAGTTAGGCCTCTCTGTTCCGCCTGGATTTACGATATCTACGCAAGTATGTGATTACTACTTTAAAAACAATAAAGAACTTCCTGACAAACTTGAAATTCAAGTATCTAATGCTATTGANAATNTAGAAAAAAAATTAGATANTAAATTTGGAGGAGAAAAATTCCCATTATTAGTTTCAGTAAGATCTGGAAGTAGAGCATCGATGCCAGGAATGATGGATACCGTATTAAACTTAGGGTTAAATGATATGACTGTATTAGCTTTGGCTAAAGCAAGTGTAGATGAAAGGTTTGCATATGATAGTTACAGAAGATTTATTCAAATGTATTCTGATATAGTTTTAGACATACCACACGAAGAGTTTGAAGAAATTATAGAAGAAGAAAAACTTTCTGCTGGTTGCATATTAGATACAGAGCTAAATACAAACAATATGAAAAATCTTGTTGAAAGGTTCAAAAATCATGTATTGGAAAGTACTAAAAAAGAATTTCCACAAGAACCTAAAGAGCAATTATGGGGCGCAATTAAAGCAGTTTTTGACAGTTGGAGAAATCAAAGAGCAGTAACTTATAGAAAACTTAATGAGATACCAGACGAATGGGGTACAGCAGTTAATATACAATCCATGGTTTTTGGNAATATGGGTGAAGATTGTTGCACAGGGGTNGCTTTTACAAGAAATCCATCTTCAGGAGNATCTGAAATATATGGTGAATATTTATTAAATGCTCAGGGTGAAGATGTAGTAGCGGGTATAAGAACACCTCAACCTTTAAGCAAAAAAAATAGTAAAGATGGAAGTTCATTGGAAGAAAAAATGCCTAATATATATGCAGAACTTTTGAAGGTTTTTTCATTGCTTGAAAAACATTACTTGGATATGCAGGATGTAGAGTTTACGGTTCAGAAAAATAATCTTTGGGTACTGCAGACAAGAACTGGAAAAAGAACTACTAATGCGGCAATTAAAATTGCTGTAGATCTTGTAGAAGAAGGCGTTATCGATAAAAAAGAAGCAATAAAAAGAATTAAACCAGATACATTAGAGCAATTACTACATCCTACNCTTGACCCAAATGTAAAAAAAAGTGTTATTACAAAAGGATTACCTGCTTCTCCGGGAGCAGCATCTGGAAAAGTAGTATTTAATGCTGATAAAGCTGAGAAGTTGGCAAATGAAGGAGAAAATGTCATACTAGTAAGGACTGAAACCAGCCCAGAAGATATACATGGAATGCATGCTGCTAAAGCAATATTAACTGCTAGAGGAGGAATGACNAGTCANGCNGCNGTTGTNGCTAGAGGTATGGGAAGACCCTGTGTCTCTGGTGCATCCGAAATAAAAATAGATGAAAAAAATAAGAATTTAGTTGTTGGTAACAATACAATTCATGAATTACAACTTATGACAATTAATGGTTCTAATGGTGAAGTAATTTTAGGAGAAATAGCTACGGTTGAACCAGAATTATCTGAATATTTTAATATAATTATGGGGTGGGCTGATGAAATAAGAAAATTAAAAATTAGAACTAATGCAGAAACTCCTGAAGACGTTAAAATTGCTAAAAAGTTTGGAGCAGAAGGAATTGGTTTATGTAGGACCGAACACATGTTTTTTGACAGTAAAAGAATACTATTTATGAGACAAATGATATTAGCAAAAAATGTAGATGAGAGAAAAATGGCATTAAGTAAGTTGGAACCATTTCAGAAAGAAGATTTTAAACAAATTTTTGATATTATGGAAGGAAGCCCAGTTACAATTAGGCTGCTGGACCCTCCTCTTCATGAATTTTTACCTAAACCAGAGGAGAACCTAAGCGAACTATCAAATTCCACTGCCATTTCAGAGGAAGAACTTAGTTTAAGAATAGAACAATTGAAGGAGTTAAATCCTATGCTTGGTCATAGAGGAGCTAGATTAGGCATTACTTTTCCAGAGATTTATCAAATGCAAAGTAAAGCAATTTTTGAAGCTGCAATTGAAATTGAGCAAGAAAAAGGAAAAAAAGCAAATATAGAAATCATGATCCCACTAATATTTTCTGCAAAAGAACTATTGTTAATAAAAAATTATATTAATGAGATTTATGATGAATTACAGAATAAGCATAATAAAGTTCCTAAATATATTCTAGGTACTATGATAGAGTTGCCTAGGGCCGCTTTGGTAGCTAATGATATAGCTAAAGTTGCTGATTTTTTTAGTTTTGGAACCAATGATCTAACCCAGACAACTTATGGTATAAGTAGAGATGATTCTAGTCGATTTTTGGACACGTATCTTGAAAAAAATATCTTAGATATAGATCCTTTTGTTTCTATAGATATTTCTGGTGTTGGTAATTTAATTGATATTGCATCAGAAAAGGCAAAAAATGTTAATAAAAATATCAAACTGGGAATATGTGGTGAACACGGAGGAGACCCAAATTCGGTTTATTTTTGTAATTCTCTAGGATTACATTATGTATCATGCTCACCTTTTAGGATACCCATTGCTAGATTAGCAGCAGCACAGGCATGTATATTAAAAAATTAATTTATCACTACTTTAGACATGGGAGGTATCTTGTAAAACTTTTCATTAAGAACATCTATTTCTGTTTTGACTAATGCCATACCATGTTTACCTAAATGAGATTTCATAACTCCAATTTTCTTTTCCAGATATTTAAGTTCAGTATTAAAAGCCGGAAAATCTCCCTCTAAAAGGTTTAAAAGTGTAAGTTTATACTTTTGTTTTCCTCTGTATTTCTGCCTAGCAGTATTTTCTTGACCAACATAGCATCCTTTATCAAACGATATTGCATTAATTTCATCAAATCTAAACTGCAATATAAAGCTTTTGTTCCTTTCTAAGTCAAAGTTAGAATTAGGAATTAGTCTTTTTATTCTCTCCTGTTCTATTTCTAGGTTATAGGATTTTTCATATAAATTTAGTGGTTTTTGATTATCGCCATGTTTTATCCATAACCTTACTAAGAAACTTTTATCTCTAGGATCCTTGAAACTTTCAAAAATTTCTAAGGTATTATGTTTTTTTGTCAAAAGTTTATCTTTGAAATAAGCAAAATCTTTTTTCAAGCAAACAAAGGTTTTTAAATTATTTTCTTCTTGTATATCAAATTGTTTTCTAAGGTCATATTGATTAAGCAAGTTTTTAAAGTTTGTTATTTCATTATTATTTATTTCCACATAAAAGGAATTGTTTTTCTTAACTAAAAAAAAATCATTTAGAAATTTTCCTTGAGGAGTCAATACGCAAGTATAAATAGATTTTTCTTGTTCTAATTTTGTAATATCGTTTGTTATTAGATTTTGCAAAAAATCATCAATTTTTTTTCCTGAAACTTTTAAAATTTTTGTATTATTATCATTCATATGTAAAAATTAATTATGCGTATTACCTTTATAGATAAAGTAACTAATATTACTTCAAAATCGCTTGATTATAAAGCAATTGATTCCAATCAAAAAAAAATTATTTTTTTTGCAAAAGAATTGGTTAAAAGAAATCATATTGTAACCGTAATTAACCAAAATCAGCGAAACATAAATCAAGACGGAATTTGTTGGACTTACCTTAAAGAAGCAAAAAATATATCTTCGGATATATTGATTGCTATTCAAGATCCTTGGCTATTAGATAATAATTTTGATGTAAAGAAAAAAATTCTGTGGCTGGTTGGGACATATTCTTCTTCAGATTACAAAGATTTATTATTGTTGCTCCTGAAGAAAGATTGTAAAATAATCTATGATAATCACTTCCTCATTGACATATTACCTCATAACTTTAGAGTTGTTCCAAAATATTTCTTAGGAAATGGAGTAAGTGAAAATTATTTTAACGTTATTCCTCGTAAATCTGGAGATTGTAATGCATTAGTTACTACTCATCCTCTCAGAGGTTTAGATTGGTTGATAGATGTATGGAGTAAATTTATACATAATAAAATACCCTGGGCAGAGCTTCATGTTTATTCAAAATTACTTAGTAGAGGAGGTTGGTCTAAAAATACTAAAATAAATAACTTGAAATTGAAATTGTATTCATTTAGAAATAATGGGATAATCATAAAAGAACCTCTTCCATGCAATAATTTTTTAAGAGTCTTACCTCAGTATAAAGTGCATTTAAACCCTTCAAATTACAATGACACGTCAATTTTAACATTATTAGAAAGTCAAGCAGCTGGAATTCCAATTATTTCAAGAACAAGTAATATCATATACAATTCAATTTTTGATAACGAAACCGGTTATATAACTGATAATAAAGAAAAGTTTTCTCTTAAAACGGTAAATTTGTTATCTGACGGCAAATTATTTAATCAAATAAGTCGTAATGCAAAATTAAATACTAATATTAAACCCTGGAAAGAAATTTGTGATAATTTTGAAAGGTTTTTTTTATGAACATTTTATTTATTGGTAATTCACGTTTAGGAGACGCTATACTTTCTACAGGAGTATTAGATTTATTTAATAAAAACAATAACAAAATTACTATTGTGTGCAGTTCATTATCAAAAGAAATCTATAAAGGTTTTACATCTGTGAAAAAAATTATAGTAATAAAAAAAAGAAAAAAAAGCCTTCATTGGATAGATGTATATAAAGAATTGGAGAAATTAAAATGGGATATAGTAGTAGATCTAAGGAATACTATACTTTCTAGAATAATAAGAAAGCGAAAAATCTACAGATATAGCAGAGCAAGCATGGATAAACATTTGTTATTAGATCTTAAAAGTTTAATGAAGTCAGAAAAAATACTTATACCAAAAATTTATACTACCTCTGAACATATAAAAAGAGCAAAATCATTTATTAAAAAAATTTCCCCTGAAAATAAAATTTTAGCAGTTGCTCCAGTAACTAATTGGAAAAGAAAGAATTGGCCTTTAAATAATTATAAGACTTTAATATCAAAAATAATCAAAAATAGAAAGAAATACAATATTTCAGATATTTTTATACTAGGTAGTCCCGCAGAAAATTATCTTTGTGAACAGTTAAAATCAAAAATAAATTATGGAAAAGTATACAATTTAGCTGGTAATAACGATATTCTTACTACCTATGAATTATTAAAATCTTGTAAAATTTTTATAGGCAATGACTCTGGACTAACTCATTTAGCTGCGGCAACAAATAATAAAACCTTGGCTTTATTCGGGCCTAGTAAAAATGAAAGATACAAACCTTGGGGCAAAAATTCCTATTTTGTAAGAACAAAAGAGTCTTATGCAGAATTGGTTGAACATTCGAAATATAATAGATTTGAAGAGTCCTCTTTAATGGATGGATTGTCTGTAGTTAAAGTTCTGAAAAAGTTTGATGAAGTTATGAAATAATAATGGTTTAATCTGTTATTACTATTTTTTGCGCTTTTTTTTGCAAAGGAGGTGTTTTTTTTAAGTCTATACATAGCATACCATTTTTTAAACTAGCGCCTGATATTTTTATGTTCTCAGCCAACTGGTATTTTTTTTCAAATGCACGATTTGCTATACCTCTGTAAAGATATTGAATTTTCTCATCATTTTTGATTCCTTTGCTTGTAATTCTTAGTTCCATTTCCTCAAGAGTTATTTCTATATCTTCCGCTACAAAACCAGCAAGAGCTAAAGAAATTCTATAGTTATCTTCAGAGATTTTCAAAATATTATAAGGTGGATAGCTTGAGACTTGAGATTTGTTTGAAAATTCTTCTAGAAATCTGTTCAGATGATCAAAACCAATCGATGTATGAAATAGTTGACTGAGGTCTAGCTTCATATTTTCTCAATATTAAAAGGTATTATATAACCTCATTTATAAATATTATCCTTATCAGGAAAGTTACCTGATATAACGTCTTTAGAATACTTTTTAACTGCATCATCAACATTTTTTGTAAGATTAGCATATTTTTTTACAAATTTAGGAGTAAATTTATTGTAGAGTCCTAATAGGTCATCTGTTACTAATATTTGACCATCACAGTATCTACCAGCTCCAATTCCAATCGTAGGTATTGATAAATTTTTTGTAATTTTTCTTCCTAAATTTTCTGTAACTGCTTCTACAACACATGCAAATGCTCCAGCTTTTTGTATGCTTTTAGCATCATTAATTATTTTTTTTTCCTCATTCTGAGATTTTCCTTTAACTGAAAACTTTCCAGTAGATTGTATTCTTTGAGGCAATAACCCTATGTGTCCTATAACAGGTATACCTCTGTCTACTAAAAATTTAATAGTTTCAGCTAGTTCTATGCCACCCTCAATCTTAACTGCATTGGCTTCTGTTTTCGAAATTAATTTAGCAGCAGTTGCAAATGCTTTTTCTTTGCTGGACTCATAAGTTCCAAATGGAAGATCTATTGCCACTAAAGATTTTTTAGTAGTTTTCACAACAGCTTTACCATGATCAATCATCATTCTCAGTGAAACTTTAATAGTATTTTCAAAGCCATAAATAATCATTCCTAACGAATCTCCGACAAGTAAAATATCAGCGTACTTATCAAAAATTGAAGAAAATTGAGCGGAATAGCAAGTCATAGCCACTATATTGGACTTTCCTTTCTTGGAGGTTATATCTAAAATTATATTTCTTCTATCCATGTAAAAAAGTAAATCTAAGTAATTAGTAACATAGTTAGTNGAGATTTTTAAGCGAATATTTAAATTACTTTAATATGTTTTGATAGAATAATAATTATTCTTAATGAGATTGACTTTCATTATCACATGTTATAAATTTTATAAGGGAGAGAAAATGTACGTTTGTATCTGCAACAATTTAACTAGTAAAAAAATACAGGAAGCAATTAAAAAAGGAGTCTGCGACTATAGAAATGTTTATTCATTTTATAATTGTGTTCCAAAATGTGGAAAATGTTTAGAAGTTATGAGTGAGATTGTTAACGACAAAGAAAATATTATTGATATACCTAATTGTTAACATTTAAGAATTTAGACAAAAATATTTTTATTTCTATCTTGATCTAAGTATTTAGCACTATTAATAGTAAAGTCTTCATTGAATTTAATAAATAAAGGATTTCCGGTAGGTATTTCTAAGTTATTAATTTTAGTATTGTCTATTTTAATTAATTTTTTACACAAAGCTCGCAAAGAATTTCCGTGTGCAACCACTAAAACATTTTGATTTTGTTTCAATAAGGGAAGTATTTTTTTTTCAAAGTAAGGAATTACCCTATTGTAAGTATCCTTTAATGATTCAGTAAGAGGAATACTACCAGAAGGAATTCTATAGTTTGACTTGCTAAAAGCTTGAAGAAAATTACTGTCTAATTCTATTTCAGGAGGAGCTGTTTCCCATGATCTTCTATATTTATTAAATAATTTTTCACCAACCTTTTTTTTTGTTTCCTCTTTATTGAGACCAGTTAGAGATCCGTAATGTCTCTCGTTTAGTTCCCAAGCCTCTTCTAAACAAAGATTTTCTTTATCAATAAAAGTGCAAATAATTTCAGCTGTTTTTTTTGCCCTNTGCAGTAATGATGTAAATACGAAGTTTAATGATATATCTAATTCTTTTATAAAAAAACCAGATTTTCTTGCCTCTTGTTNTCCTTTTTCNGATAAAACAGNATCTACCCAGCCAGTAAATTTATTCTTGGCATTCCACTCACTTTGTCCATGCCTTACTAAAATCAAGTTGCTCATTTTATTCCTTTTCAAATACTTTAGATAGATTAAAAAAATAAACCATATCAAAAATCAACCCGTATATAAGAAAATATATCATTTTTTTTTAAATCTGATACAATATTACTTTTAGGAGATTAAAATGCGGGGAAACGAGAAGGTGATATCTCACCTTAATCAAGTANTAAAAAATGAACTAACTGCTATNAACCAGTACTTTTTACATTCCAAAATGTTTAAAGATTGGGGATACACAAAACTNGCAGATTACGAGTATAAAGAGTCAATAGATGAGATGAAGCATGCAGACCAAATTATTAACAGGATTCTTTTTTTAGATGGATTACCTAATGTTCAAGACATGNACAAAGTAATGATTGGAGAGGAGCCTGTAGAATGCTTAAATTGTGATTTAAAACTCGAAGATAAGGCCTTAGATGACCTAAAAGAGGCTATAACTGATTGTGAACAANTTAAAGGACTNNGTATCTAGAGATTTATTTAGAAGCATTTTGGATAGTGAAGAAGAACATGTTGATGTTATTGAAACACANCTAGGTCTTGTAGATAAAGTAGGAAAAGAAAACTGGTTACAAAGTCAAATTTAGGTTACTATAAGATGNATGAAAGGATCATTTTCAAGTACTGAATCATACATTGCAACTGGCGATCTAGTAGAGGCAGTTAATGCTAGTATAGTTTTAGAAAAGCCACTCTTAATAAAAGGAGAACCAGGCACTGGAAAGACTATGCTTGCAAGTGAAGTTGCTAAAAAAATTAAAACTGATTTAATACAATGGAATATCAAGTCAACTACTAAAGCGCAGCAGGGTTTGTATGAGTATGATGCAGTATCAAGACTTAGAGATTCGCAATTAGGAAGAGAAAAAGTTCATGACATCAAAAATTATATAAAAAAAGGTGTTCTGTGGAATGCTTTTGAAAGTAAAAAAAAACCTATTTTGCTTATAGACGAAATAGATAAAGCAGACATCGAATTTCCAAATGATCTCCTATTAGAACTTGATAAGATGGAATTTTTTGTTTATGAAATTTCAAAGACGATTGTTGCCAAACAGAGACCAATAGTAATAATAACTTCTAACAATGAAAAAGATTTGCCCGATGCTTTTTTGAGAAGATGTTTCTTTCATTTTATAAAATTTCCAAATGAGAAAACTTTATCAGAAATTGTTAAAGTACATTTTCCTCAAATAAAGAAAAACATCCTAAATGCTGCATTAAATTCTTTTATAGATGTTAGAGAAACTCCTGGTTTAAAGAAAAAGCCCTCAACATCNGAATTGATAGATTGGATAAAACTTATATTATCTGATGACTTATCTTATGAAGATATTTCCAAAAAAGANAATAAATCTATATTACCACCTCTTTATGGAGCTTTATTAAAAAATGAAGCTGATGTTGAGCTNTTTCAAAAAATTGCATTTATGAGTAGAAGAGAAAATTAGTGTTTTTAAGGTTGTTCAAAACCTTAAGGCATTTTGGGGTCCCAGTTTCCCTTAGAGAATATATAACTTTATTAGAAGGCGTTGATAAAGGACTTTGCAATAAAAATAATAATGTGAAAGACTTTTATAACTTTGCAAGATTATGTTTAGTTAAAGACGAAAAATATTTTGATAAATTTGATAAAGCATTTAAAGATTTTTATGAAAGTAATAATTCTCTTATAGATATTTCTGCAAAAGTTCCCCAAGACTGGGTGCTAAATGAAATAAAGAAATTTTTTACTGAAGAAATGAAAATGGATGTAAAAAANAACAAAAAATGGCAAGAAATATTAGATGAGTTCAAGAAAAAATTAGAGGAACAAAAAAAAAAACATACGGGAGGAAACAAATGGATTGGTACTTCTGGAACGTCTATGTATGGAAATTCAGGGTATAACCCAAAAGGTATAAGAGTTGGAGGTAAGTCAGGAAATAAGACTGCTATTAAAATTTGGGACAAGAGAGAGTATAGGGATCTAGATGATCAAGCTACAGTAAACTCCAGAAATTTAAAGGTGGCATTGAGAAGGTTAAGAAAATTTGTAAGAGATGGTTTTAATGAAGAGTTTGATTTAGATGATACTATATCTTCTACAGCAAAGAACTCTGGTCTACTTGACATTAAATTTCGACCAGCAAAAAAAAATAAGGTAAGAGTTTTGCTACTCATCGACATTGGGGGTTCAATGGATGACCATGCAGAGAGCTGTGAGCAACTTTTTTCTGCAGCAAAATCAGAATTTAAAAGCCTAGATTATTTCTATTTTCATAACTGTATATACGAAAGACTCTGGAAAGTTAATAGAAGGAGAGAAGATAATTATATAGCGACTGACGATATTTTAAGAAAATATAATAATAAAACCAAAGTTATACTGATAGGGGATGCTTTGATGTCTCCGTATGAAATAACTTATCCTGGTGGGAGTATTGAACACTGGAATGATTTACCTGGAAATGTTTGGTTAGAAAAGTTAAAAAATCATTTTGAAAAAATTATATGGCTTAATCCAGAAGAAAAAAATAACTGGAATTATTCTCAATCTACTCAGATAATCAAAGAATTGTTTGATAATAAAATGTTTCAACTTAATTTAAAAGATATGGAACAAGCAATAAAGGAATTAGCTAAATAAAAAAGGTGTTCATATGAAATTAGATAATAAAGTAGCAATAGTTACTGGAGGTGCCTCCGGATTTGGTAAAGGGATAGTAGAGAAATTTGTTAAAGAGGGAGCAAAGGTTGTTGTTGCTGATACAAATTACGAGTTGGCTTTAAAGCTGGCAAATAAATATTCTCCAGAAAAATTTTTATCAATCAAAATAGATATTTCAAAAAAAGAAGATGTGCAAAGAATGTTAAATGACACTATTTCTTATTTTGGTAAGCTAGATATTTTAGTTCAAAATGCTGCTATAGGAATGAAACCTACACCGCTAGTTGATACTTCTGAAGATTTATTTGATAAAATTTTTAATATTAATGTAAAATCTATTTTTATGGGAGCTAAGTACTCCATTCCTATATTTAAAAAGCAAGGTCATGGCGGAGTAATACTAAACATTATATCAACAGCAGCAATTAGACCAAGGCCTGGTCTTACCATTTATAATTCTTCCAAAGGAGCCTTAATACCAATGACAAAAGCTTTAGCTTTAGAAACAGCTGAATTTAAGATCCGAGTCAATGGCTTATGTCCTGTAGCAGGAGAGACGCCAATGCTTAAAGATTTTTTAGGAGATGATAACCCCTCTAATAATCACAAAAAATTTATTTCTACTGTTCCTTTAGGAAGATTGGCAGAGCCAGAAGATATAGCCAATGCTAGCCTATTTTTATGCTCAGAAGACTCAAAATTCATTACAGGAGTGATGTTAGAAGTTGACGGTGGAAGAACTATCTAAAAAAAAACAACCTTAATTTTGAAAAAAAGGGTTGCCGAATGCTACTAAGTGCATTATTTTAGTAATAGTTTTAAATTTATAACACTCACAGTTGGGAGGATATTATGACTGTACTTACGGTTAATGGTGTTAGTCAGGTTGTTGATGCACCTGCTGATACAAGGTTACTTTGGGTAATTCGTGAACATTTAAGATTGACTGGAACTAAATTTGGTTGTGGTTTAGGCTTGTGCGGAGCATGCACAGTGCATCTAAACGGGGAAGCCGTTCGTTCTTGTCAAATCGAGATAGGCGATGCGGAAGGTGCAAAAATTACAACCATTGAAGGATTAAATGGAGGTCAAGGAGGGCACCCAGTACAACAAGCATGGCTTGAACTTCAGGTTCCACAATGTGGTTACTGTCAATCAGGTCAAATGATGAACGCGGCAGCTTTTTTAGCTTCTAATCCATCACCATCAGATGATGAAATTATAGAAGCACAACAGGGTAACATTTGTAGATGTATTACTTATACCAGAATTAAATCTGCTATAAGAAGAGCATCAGATATATTGCAGGGAGCATAATTATGACTAAACATATTAAGAAATTTGGAAATCTTTCAAGAAGAGAGGTACTAGTCGGTTCCGCTGCAGGTGCCGGGTTAGTTATCGGCTATTCAGTTTTACCACATGCCGTTGATAGCGCTTCTAAAGCTATTGCTGCAGGCAATTGGGATCATCAACAATATTTAACTATGGATACTGATGGAAAAGCTTATGTATATGTAACTAAGTGTGAAATAGGTCAACACATTGGAACAGCATTAGCTCAAGCAGTAGCTGAAGAACTTGAGATCAATTGGGATGACGTCAATGTTATTTATCCAGACTCGCATGCCAAATGGGGACTTATGATTACAGGCGGTTCATGGTCTGTTAACTGGACTTTTGACAGAAATTCTAGAATAGGTGCTTCAGCAAGAATAGCTCTCACAGAAGCAGGAGCTAAGCTGATGAACGTAGATGCGAAGAATTGTGTAGCTAAGAATAGCACTATTCACAGCAATGATGGTAAATCTATTACATATAAAGAAATTTTGAGTCAAACAACTATAGATAGAACTTTTAGTGAAGATGAAATGAAAGCTATCAAACTAAAAAGCTTTGGTGAATACAATGTAGTTGGAAAATCTAAGTTACCTTTTGATTTACCCGCTAAGCTTGACGGAAGTGCTAAATATGGTAGTGATGTTTTTGTACCAGATATGGTTTATGCTATACCAGTGCTAAATCCAGTAAGATGGGGAGCTATTCCTAATTCAGTAGATGAAACAGATGCCAAGAAAATTGATGGATATGTAGGAGCCTATGTTGAGAAAAATGGTTTTGCAAAAATAAATACTGGGTATGTTGTTGCTTTAGGTGAGACCATTTGGGCAGCAATGAATGCAGCAAAAGCCTTGAAGATTGATTGGGATTTAGGGGAAAATAAGAATATTTCCTCCAAAGATATCAGAGATGAGTCAATCAGACTTCAAAAAGATCCTGATTCTGGATTTTTATGGGTTTTAGAAGGAGATACTGACAAAGCTATTAAAAATGCTCAGACTAAACATACCGCAGTTTACGAAACAGCAATAGCTTATCATGGTTGCCACGAACCTATGAACTGCGTAGCATATGAAAAGGAAGGCGTATGGCATTTGCATGGAGGAAACCAATGGTTTAGTATGGCGGCACCTTCTGTAGCCGCTGCTATTGGAGTAGAGGCCGATAAGGTCGTTTGTCACCAATACCTTGCAGGAACTGGTTTTGGTAGAAGGACTGAACCCGATAATTTTATCTTAGCTGCTCAAACCTCAAAGTTTCTTGGAGGAAGACCAGTAAAGCTAATGTTTACGAGAGAACAGGATATGATGTTTGACTTTCATAGGACACCAACCTATCAGGTTATCGAGGGAGGCGTTGAGTTTGGAAAGCTGATGTCTATGACTCATGATGTTGTCGCTGGTTGGTCTACAAAGAGAGCAGCTCCAGGTTTTATGCCAGATTCTGTGGATAAAAAAGGAAAAGTTGACCAATTTTCTACAAATGGTTCAGATCATTGGTATGATATACCAAACCATAAAGTCAGATCCATCAACAACGAGTTATCTGATAAAGCTCTACCGGTAGGTTTCTTGAGAGCTGTTGCACCGTCGTGGACATTTTGGGCAGTTGAAAGCTTCATGGATGAAATGGCAAAAAAAGCTGGTGAAGATCCTCTTGCTTTCAGAATTAAGCATTTAACTGCGATGGGAAAAAATGCCGGATCACCGCCAAATACAGTTGGTGGGGCTCACAGATTAAGAAATGCATTGTTGGTCGCAGCGGGAAGAGCAGGATATGGAGTTAAGCCTATGGGTAAAAATGAAGGAATGGGTATTGCCTGTGTTTCTTCACAAGAAAGAGGGTCTCCAACATGGACAGCTGCTGTAGCAGAAGTTAAAGTAGATCCGAGTTCCGGTGAACTAACTGTAAAGAAAGTCACCATAGCCATGGACGTAGGAACTGCAGTTAATCCAGAGGGTATTAAAAAGCAACTAGAAGGTTCTTCTTTGCATGGTATATCTTTAGCCTTATACGAAGATATGACTATGAAGAATGGTTCTATTGAGCAAAGTAATTATGATACCTGGACCCCTATGAGATTAAATCAAGCTCCAGAATTAGAAACTGTTATAATTGAAAATGGACATTATCCAGCAGGAACTGGCGAGCCAGCTACTACAGTTGTAGCTCCTGCTATCGCTAATGCCATTGAAAATGCAGTTGGAGCTAGAGTAAGATCAATTCCTATTACTCCAGAGAAGATTAAGAGTGCACTAAGAGAAGCTTAGTACAAGAATTAGAGTTTAAAAAGGCAGATATTTCTGCCTTTTTCTCTCTATTTACTTTAATCTCTCCTGATAAAATAAGGTATTTTTTAAAAATCATAATACTGTACAATTCATATAATTTATATATTTTTAAATAGTATTTATATTAAACATTGGTTATATTTACTGTAAATTATTTACAATATATAAAGGTAAAAATGATGATTAATGTTTTTTCTAAGTCACTACTATTTATTTCAACTTTTTT
The DNA here is from genome assembly GCA_002720125.1 of Rickettsiales bacterium. GTDB lineage: Bacteria > Pseudomonadota > Alphaproteobacteria > TMED109 > TMED109. Next base: position 20,524 of record PBGQ01000003.1, read on the forward strand.
AATATCTTCACTAGCGTTTTCAGCCGAACAAGGGAGTAGCAGTTTGCTTAATCTTAATATGATCTTAAGTGCTCCAGCAATATTTTCATTGGTAACTTTTACAATTGCTTACTTCTTTGTAATGACAGAGGAATTTAGTCATTTAAGAAAGTCAAAACCTGTTGTTGTTGCTTCAGGTATTATATGGATGGCAGTAGTAATTACAGCTACAAAAAATGGAATTTCTTATGACAGTATAAACTACACATTTAGACATGTATTTCTAGAATTTGCTGAATTATTTATGTTTTTATTAGTTGCTATGACATTTATAAATACTATGACTGAAAGAAACGTTTTTCAAAGGTTAAGGGCATGGTTAGTTACGAGAGGTTTTGACTATAGAAAAATCTTTATAATTACAGGTATACTTTCATTCTTTATATCACCCATAGCTGACAACCTTACAACTGCACTTCTTATGTGTGCTGTAGTCATGGCAGTAGGTAAAGGAAATAAAAAATTCATTTGTTTAGCATGTATTAATATAGTGGTAGCAGCAAATGCAGGGGGTGCATTTTCTCCTTTTGGAGATATAACTACTCTGATGGTTTGGCAAAAAGGAGTAATTCCTTTTTTCGGATTTTTTAGTATTTTTGTACCTTCAGTAGTAAATTATATAGTGCCTGCTGCTATTATGTATTTTGCAATTCCAAAAGAAAACCCAGAAAAATCTTCTGAAGAAGTTGTCTTGAAAGATGGAGCAATAGTTACTATTATTCTTTTTTTATTAACAATTACGTTAACTGTCATAAGTCATCAAAAGTATCATTTGCCTACCACGTTCGGAATGATAACAGGCCTGGGAGTTTTAAGTATTTACGGTTTTTTCTTAAAGAAGAAATCACTCAAAACAAATTCTACAATAGAAGAAAAGTTTGATATTTTTAAACAAGTTGGTAAGGCTGAATGGGATACGCTTTTTTTCTTTTATGGAGTGCTAATGTGTGTTGGTGGTTTATCTGCTTTTGGATATTTATCTTATACCGCAGAAGTTACATACATTGATTTAGGACCGACTGTAGCTAATATTCTAGTAGGAATATTTTCAGCAATAGTAGATAATATACCAGTTATGTATGCAGTTCTGACTATGTTTCCTGAAATGGATCAAGGTCAATGGTTATTAGCAACACTTACTGCAGTAGTTGGAGGAAGCATGTTATCAATTGGTTCCGCTGCAGGAGTTGCCTTAATGGGTCAATCTAAAGGCAATTATACTTTTTTTGGACATCTTAAGTGGACTCCAGTTATTGCTTTAGGGTATGCAGCCTCAATATACATTCACATATTATATAACAGTGATAAATTTGACAATATACCTATTGTATTAGGATGATATTTATAGTATACAAATTAGCTCGGGGCGTAGCGCAGCCTGGTAGCGCATCTGCTTTGGGAGCAGAGGGTCGAGTGTTCGAATCACTCCGCCCCGACCACATCTACTAGCTGGTATGAAAAGAGTAATTGTCTATAAACCACAAAAATCTCCAACTCAATCTGGGTTAAAAAAGTCTAGTTGCTGGATACTAGAGAGTTCTAATAGCCCGGATTTCGAAACAGATCCATTAACTGGCTGGAAAGGCAAAAATAATCACGATTTTTATATAAAATTAAAATTTAACAGCAAAGAAGAAGCTATAGCTTATGCCACTAAAAATAAACTCCATGCTAAAGTAATAACAGACAAGAGCAAAACAATTAAGATTAAAAGTTATGCTGATAATTTTAGATTTAACAGAATAAAAACAGAATTATAATTCTTAATATATAAATAAATCAATTTGATAATACTTTTTGATTTATCATATAAAATTTTCTAAAATATGAAATTAAACTTTTAGCTATTTTAAAGTAATTTTTTCTTAGGAAAAAT
>PBGQ01000004.1 GCA_002720125.1 Rickettsiales bacterium
GGTGCCCAGGGGTGGGATTGAACCACCGACACTGCGATTTTCAGTCGCATGCTCTACCAACTGAGCTACCTAGGCACATAGAAATAATAATGATAAAAGAAATGTTGTCTATATATTTTTAAAATTTTTTAAATAATGAATTATTTCTAGAATGCCAATCAAATATTGAACCTTCATAAAGTTTTGCATTATCATTTTTAAGTAACTCGTGAGATACAAACCAATTTAGAGAGCTTTCTAATCCTGCATAACAAAAGTATATATTGTTTTCCTTTTGATTTATTTTATTTACATTGTGAATTTTTTTTAAGGTTTCAATATTATTAAATTTTAATCCCCTATTCTCTAAGTTCCACATTGAAGGAATGTTAATTGAATTTTTAATTGTTCCAAAATTATTAAATCCAGGTAGTTTGTTAATGCCCAAGAAAAAATCTACTTCTCTTGAATCTATTATATTTATTTTATTAGCAATGTTTTCTTTAATGTTTTGTTCATTTGCGAGAATAGAACTATCAATAGTAAAAGCATATCTTGTTTTATCATTTTTAACCATTTCTCCTTCTTCTACCAATAGAGGATGGTCCTTTTTAAATTTTGGATAGCCACCATCTAATATAGAAATTTTCGTATGTCCTAAATATTTAAATGTAAAATATATGGTTGTTACTTCTGACATTGCGAAGATGTCATTCTTTTTTGGGTATAATACTACATAGTCTGAGACTGATACGCCTAATCCTTCAATTATATTTGCAAGTTTTTGTGGATCAGGCAAACTCATACTCACTCCTTTTAAGTTTTCTCGCCAACCATCATTATAAAAATTTGTGTAAGATGCACAATTAATGTGTTCTACCTTGAAAGAATTAAACGATTTGCCTACCTCAATAATTTTGATGTCTTTTTTGCACAAATTTTTTGAAATCCAATTCGTATCTACCAAAGGAGTGCTATATAAATTACAATTAATTAGAAAAATTAAAAAGAAAATATGTATTCTTGATATATAAATAAAACTCATTTAGCTAATAACTTATCTCAGAAAGTCTTCTGCTAATGTTGATAAATAACTAGAACCTATTGATAAAACATCATCATTAAAATCATATTTAGGATTATGTAAACTTGCTGATTTTCCATTTCCAATCCATGCAAAAGCTCCAGGAACATTATTAAGAAAGTAAGAAAAGTCCTCAGATCCCATCATGGGGTTTTGTTTGTCTTCAGCTTTTAGCCCAACAACCTTTTTAGCAGCAGAGAATGCAAATGAACTAGGATTTTCATGGTTAATAGTGGCCGGATATCCTTTAGTAAAGACTATTTTGCTTCTAGCTCCATATGCTTTACAGGTATTTATGATGATTTCTTTAAACCTTTTTTCTGCTAGTTTTCCGATTTCATGGTTATAGTATCTTACTGTACCAGTAATAGTTGCCGATTTAGGAATAATATTATTAGCGCTTCCTGAATTAAATGATGCTACGGTAATAACTAGTGTTTCTTTTGGGTCTGAGTTTCTAGACACAATATGCTGCAAATTTTGAATGATTGAGGAGCAACATACTATAGGGTCTATTGAATTAGAAGGCATTGCTCCGTGGGCACCCTTTCCAATAATCTCAACAGAAAAGTTATCGGCCGCTGCTAGTCTTGGGCCTGCCTGAACGGCAAGCACTCCTTTTTCTAGCCCAGGCATATTGTGCATACCATATATCTCATCTATTGGAAATCTTTCTAGTAGTCCATCATCAATCATAGCTTTTGCTCCTGCAAAACCCTCTTCTGCTGGTTGAAAAACTAGAACTACTTTTCCTTTAAAATTTCTTGTTTCAGATAAATATTTGGCTGCTCCTAGTAACATTGTAGTATGCCCATCATGACCACAGGCATGCATAACACCTTTGTTTTTAGAGCAATATTTATTATTCCTATTTTCTTCTTGAATAGGNAGNGCATCCATATCAGCTCTAAGACCTATTGATTTTCCCTCGCCATTATTAATTACACCTACAACGCCTGTTCCGCCTATACCCTCTTCAATTTTGTCAATTCCAAATTCTTTTAATAGAGATACAATTTTTTTTGAAGTATTTTTTTCTTTATAGGCAAGTTCAGGATATTGATGGAAATAATGTCTCCATTTAATCATTTCTTTTTCAAAGTCAGATATTCTATTTTTAATTGGCATTTTTTTTTAATTTCTATTTATACATTAAATCATGCTTATTATTTTACTACATTTTTTCCAGGTTTCCACAAAATTTCGGCATCATCTTTCATATTTATTTTTCTGGCTAGAACAAAAAGCAAATCTGACAATCTATTTATGAACTTTAATATATTATTATTTATCTTAGTTTTAATGCTTAATTCAATTATATTTATTTCGCACCTTCTACAAACAGTTCTTGCTATATGTAATCTAGAAGATGTTAGATTTCCTCCCGGAAGAATGAAAGATTTTAGTGGTGGCAAAGATTTATTAATCTCATCAATCTGTTTTTCAATTCTAGTGACCTGAGTGTCTGTTATTCTTAAAGATCTTTTTTTTTTGTTTAAGGGCATTATCAAATCGGCTCCTAGATCAAAGAGATCATTTTGAACATTTNTAATTATCTTTTTATAAGCATTCTCACAATTAAGCAAAGACAAACCTATGTAGGCATTCAGTTCTTCAACTGCTCCAACAGCAACTATTCTTTTGTGGTTCTTAGTGACTCTTTTTCCATTTCCTAGAGAGGTTTTTCCGAAGTCTCCACCTTTAGTATAAATCTTGTCTAATTTTACCATATTTTAGTAATGTTTATTTTCAGAATAACAAAAATATTCAAAAATAAATATTTAATTGACATTTGTTCTATATATGTTCTTATAAATATGGAAAAAATTTAAAATCTTTATTTTTCTGTATTGACTATATATAAATAATACGCAATATTTAGTTATTAATTAAAATAAAACACAACATGTAGTAATTTATCCACATTTTACTATTCACAGTTGTGGATAAGTAGAGAGAATATGTTACAAAAAATACCACACAATAAAGAGAAAATTAAAAAAAAGCTATTAAAAAAGAGAAAAAGCTCGGATATTCTAAACATTGTCCAAATCAAACCTGGAATAAAAGTTCAAAAAGATAATTCAAAAGATTCGCTAATTACTGACTTTGGAAAAGCCACTTTGAAAGACAGATATTTATTACCTGATGAAGATTTTCAAGGAATGTTTGCCAGAGTTGCTAGTTATTTTGCAGATGATGGTGAGCATGCACAAAGGTTATACGACTATATGTCTAATCACTGGTTTATGCCATCAACACCTATTCTTTCTAACGGAGGAACGAATAGAGGATTGCCAATATCTTGTTTTTTAAATGAAGCAAATGATAGCCTCCATGGAATTTTAGATCTCTGGAATGAGAACGTTTGGTTGGCTTCAAAAGGAGGAGGAATTGGTTCTTACTGGGGAAATCTAAGGGGTATAGGTGAAAAAGTTGGACAAGCCGGTAAAACTTCAGGAGTTGTTCCATTTATTAGAGTTATGGATTCTTTAACCTTGGCAATCAGTCAAGGGAGTTTAAGAAGGGGATCTGCAGCATGCTACTTACCAATATGGCATCCAGAAGTAGAGGAATTTATTGATTTGAGAAGGCCAACAGGAGGTGATCCAAACAGGAAAGCCCTAAACTTGCATCACGGTATAGTTGTATCAGACGACTTTATGAGGGCAGTAGAAAATGATGAAGAGTGGTCACTTAAGAGCCCAAAGGACGGATCAATACAAAAGACTGTAAGTGCTAGAACGCTTTGGATAAAATTACTGACTACGAGAATTGAAACAGGAGAACCCTACATTTTATTTATAGATAGAGTAAATGAGACCATTCCAAATCACCAAAAGCTGTCAGGTCTTCAAGTTAAAATGTCGAACTTATGCAGTGAGATTACTTTGCCTACAGGTGAGGACAGAGATGGAAAACAGAGAACAGCTGTTTGTTGCTTATCATCTCTTAACTTAGAAAATTATGATGAATGGCAAAATGAAGAACATTTCGTCCCTGATGTAATGCGTTTTCTAGATAATGTAATGGAAGATTTTATTAAAAGAGCTCCAGATACTATGGAAAATGCAAGATACTCAGCTATGAGAGAAAGAAGTGTTGGGTTAGGAGTAATGGGATTTCATTCATTTCTTCAGAAAAAAGGAATTCCTTTTGAATCTGTTATGGCTAAGGTATGGAATAAGAAAATTTTCAAGGACATAAGGGCACAGGCAGACAAGGCGTCGGTAACATTAGCAGAAGAAAAAGGTGCTTGTCCAGATGCTAAGGAATATGGTGTAAAGGAAAGATTTTCTAATAAGATGGCTATAGCACCAACAGCTTCCATTTCTATTATTTGTGGTGGTACTTCTCCAGGAATTGAGCCAATTGCTGCCAATAGCTTTGTACAAAAAACTCTTTCTGGATCTTTCAACGTGAGGAATCCTCATTTGAAATCTTTGTTAGAAGCAAAAAACCAAGATAAAGAAGAGGTCTGGTCATCTATAACTATTAACAAAGGCTCAGTTCAACATCTTGATTTTCTAGACGACTCGGAAAAAGCTACTTTTAAAACTGCCTTTGAAATAGACCAAAGAAGTTTAATAGAATTAGCAGGCGATAGAACTCCTTTTATATGTCAGTCTCAGTCTCTTAATGTGTTTCTAAAACCAGATGTTCATAAGAGAGATCTCCATAAAATACACTTTACGGCATGGAAAAAGGGAATTAAGAGTTTGTACTATTTAAGATCTCTTTCTTTACAAAGAGCAGAAGTAGTATCTCATAACAAGAGATCTAAAGTTCCCTTACAAGGAAGTATTAATAATAATGAAGAACCAAAAGAAAATGAACTTAATTACGACGAGTGTTTGTCTTGTCAATAAAATACTAAAGGAGTTAAATTATGTCCCTATTAGATGCCCCACCAATATATAAACCCTTTAAATATCCTTGGGCGTATGACGCCTGGTTGCAACAACAAAGAATTCATTGGTTGCCTGAAGAAGTGCCCTTAGCTGATGATGTATCTGATTGGAATAGAAAATTGAATAAGTCAGAAAGAAATTTGTTAACTCAAATATTTAGGTTCTTCACTCAATCTGATATAGAAGTAAATAATTGTTACATGAGTCACTACTCGAGAGTATTTCAACCAACAGAAGTGTGTATGATGCTAGCTGCATTTTCAAATATGGAAACAGTTCACGTTGCTGCATATTCTCATTTACTAGATACTATAGGTATGCCAGAAGTTGAATATGAAGCTTTTCTTCATATAAAGGAAATGCGCGATAAGTATGATTATATGCAACAGTTTAACGCTTCATCAAAGAAAGACATAGCCTTGACACTAGCCGTTTTTGGAGGTTTTACAGAAGGGCTTCAGTTATTCGCAAGTTTTGCAATTTTATTGAACTTTCCTAGGTTTAACAAAATGAAAGGAATGGGCCAAATAGTAACATGGTCAGCTAGGGACGAGAGTTTACATACAGAATCAATTATTAAACTATTTCATAAGTTTTTAGAAGAAAACCCTGAAGTTAACGACGATAGTCTGAAGCGAACCCTCTATAAGACTTGCAATACAATGATAGAACATGAAGACGCTTTTATAGACAGAGCTTTTGAGCTAGGAAGTGTTGAAGGTTTAAGACCTGAAGAGGTAAAAAAATATATAAGATATATTGCTGATATAAGGTTAAATCAATTAAAATTACAACCCATTTATAACATAGGGCAAAATCCATTACCATGGATGGATGAAATGCTTAATGCAGTAGAACACACAAACTTCTTCGAAAATAGGGCAACAGAATATTCAAAAGCAGCTACTAAAGGTAGCTGGGAAGAAGCGTTCAACTAGAGATTTAGATAGTTATTTCAACTCCTTCTTCTACCAATACTTTAGCCATGGCTTGAGCCTTCATCGACTGCATAGATGCAAGCACTTTAGTTGATTTTCCGGCATGAGCAGAGTTTTCAAAAGATTCAATAATCAAACCTTTATTTTCAGCAAGCTTTATAATTTTTACATTGGAGTTTTGGAATTGATTAATCATAGCCCATAAGGAAGGCGCTAAAAGAGTGAAACTTATAATTCTAAAATACATATTTAGCCAATTTTTTAAGTTTCTGATGCAGGTGTATATACTCCAACTAATTCAGATGCTTCTTTAGATATAGAAGTATATTCTTCAGTGCTCCAAGCCCTACAAAAAGTAAACCTTTCGATGTTTCCAGTAGCTCTCATCATATCAGAGGCTGATCTAACTGCTTCATCACTCTTACCATACATAATACATATAAAGTCATAATCAGGATGATTAATATGTAGATAGCTCTCTCCATCTGCATATTTCATTCCTACTTTCTTTATCATAGTTTCCGTTGCTTTTTTTCTATCTTGTGGATTATGCATCATACCCGCTAAAAAGTCTGAGGAGTATTTTCCAAGTATAATATATCTAATCATAAATTATTCCTTTTATTTTTCTTTAAAACTTTCCATATTTTTTCAGGTTTTGCTGGCATGTCAATATGGTCAATTCCGAGAGCATTACATACAGCATTAATTACAGCAGGAGGAGCTCCTATAGCACCTGCTTCACCGGCGCCTTTAACTCCAAGCAAATTTGCTTTACACAATACCTCATTATACAAAAACTTAAAGTTTGGAACATCGCTAGCTCTAGGAATAGCGTAATCCATAAAAGATCCATTTAGCAATTGTCCAGATTCTTCTTCATAAATTGTTTCCTCATAAAGAGCTTGACCTATGCCCTGAACTATACCTCCATGAACTTGCCCCTCCAAGAGCAGTGGATTAATTACTTTTCCAAAATCATCTACAACTGAATAAGATAAAATATTTACTCTTCCAGTTTTATCATTAATTTCTAGTTCACAAATATGCGTTCCATTTGGATATGTAAAAGTTTCTTGAGCTGGTGCCCAAGACTCATAACTATTAAATATTAGTTCTTCATCAGATAAAAGATTAGATATTTCTGCTAAGGAAAATAGTTTTTCTTTAGAGCTAAATACTCCATTTTGAAAATTAATTTCATTTTCATTAACTTGTATTTTTTTACTAATATATTTTTTCCCCTTCTCTACAAGTTTAAGAGTTGCAAGATGCAAGGCACTGCCCCCAACAGGAGTGGACCTTGAACCTCCNGTACCAGATCCTTTGGGTATTTCTATAGAATTACCTTGTAGAACTTGAATATTTTCAATATCAATTTGAAGAATCTCTGATGCGATTTGGGCGTAGGATGTTTCATGCCCTTGTCCGTTTGATTGAGTGCCTATTTTTATAGAAACATTTCCATTTTTTCCAACTGATATTTCAGCATACTCTGGTCCACCACCACCGCATGCTTCTATATAAGTAGAGATACCAATGCCTCTAAGATAGCCTCTTACAAGAGAGCCTTTTTTCCTTTCAGAAAAATTTTCATAATCAGATAAATTTAAAGCATCTTTTAAATTTTTTTTAAAGTCTCCACTATCATAAACTCTGCCAAAGGCAGTTTTATAGGGCATCATATCGGCATCAATTAGATTTTTTAGCCTTAATTCAACAGGACTTATTCCTATTTCCTTAGATGCCTTATCAACCAGCCTTTCTATTAGATACGCTGCTTCAGGCCTTCCTGCACCTCTGTAAGCATCTGTAGGGTTATTATTAGTATAAGCTCCTTTAACATTAGCATAGGCTGTTTGTATTTTATAGCATCCTGTAAGCATTCCGGTTCCTGCGTAAGTAGGAATAAAAACTGCAAAATCTGACATATATGCGCCTATTCCTGCAATAGTTTCCACTTTAAGAGAAGTGAACTCTAAGGCAGAATTGATTCCTAGTTCAGCTTTACTAAAATGATCTCTACCGTGGATGTCTGATAGAAAACATTCTGATCTGCTTGGTCTCCATTTAATTATTTTGTTTGTTAATTTTGATGCCACAAGAGTTAATACGTACTCTGGATAATTAAACATCTTCATTCCAAAACCTCCACCTACGTCTCTTGTAATAACGTTTATTTTTTTGTCTTGAATATTGAAGATAGCCGATAACTTCTTCTTAAGGCTATGCACTCCTTGACTAGAACAGTACAAAGTAAATTGCCCATTACTACTATCATACATACCGACTGTGCTTCTACATTCCATTGGATTGGGAATCAGTCTATTATTTCTAAGCTCAATTTTTATATTGTATTCAGCCTCTTTAAGAAGTTTTTCTGTTTTTTCCTTATCTCCTAGTTCCCAATCAAAACATAAATTATCTTGTAATTCACTTCTTACTAATGGAGCGTTGCTTTCTAATGCTTTTACAATATCTGTAACACTCTGCTGTTCTTCATAATCAACTATAATTCTATCAGCTGCCTCTTCTGCTATTTCTTGCGTATTTCCGATAATTGCTAGTATAGGATCACCAGCGAATCTTACTTCTGTATTAGACAATATATTTCTACTAGTTTCTTTCATAACTTTGCCATCTATATTTTTAAGAAGAAAAGTAGTTCGCATATCATTAATATTTTGCTTTTTAAGGTCTTCATTGTTTATAATTCTTATAATACCTTTTAAATTCTCAGCTTCTTTAAAGTCTATATTTTTGATTCTAGCCTTAGAAAAAGGTGAACGTAAAATATACATATAGGCTTGATTCTCGAAACTTATATCGTCTGTATATGATCCATTACCAGTTAGTAATCTATCATCCTCTAAACGTTTAAAAGGTTGTCCTACTCCAAATCTTCCCAAAGGTTCCCTCTAAATAAAATATTAATGATATAACTATTATCTACATTGAAAAAAAATAAATAATAAATTATATTTATAATGTATAATATGATGAAAAAAATCAATATGGAAGAAAACAAACCTATAAATAAAAGTAAAGATAAACTTGATACACCTAAATTTACAATAGGAGAGCTGGTAAAACATCGGTATTATCCTTTTAGAGGGGTTATCTTTGACGTTGATCCTGAATTTATGAATAGCGAGGAATGGTATGATTCCATTCCTTCTCATATTAGACCAAAGAGAAACCAACCTTTTTATCACTTATTTGCTGAGAATGAAGATGGTCCATATATTGCCTATGTTTCACANCAAAATNTATTAAGAGATGAAAACTCAGATCCTTGTTCACATCCTCAAATAGATAGTGTTTTCGAAGGGTTGATAAATGGCAAATACATCTTAAAAAACTCTAACTTACAATAATTATTTTTTAATTCTTGCAGTTTTTTATATATCTACCGGACCATGCAGAAGCCTCATTAGCTAATTGACTAGTAAGCAATCTTCTAAAAGCAGCATGGCAAGTTCCGCAAGCATTCCCTAGATTGCACATAGCTAAATCCATAGCTTCCAAATTGTCTTTGTTCAAAGACTCTTCTAACATCATAGCAGATGTTTCAGCTTGATTATACAATTTATCAAAATACTCTGGTAAAACCCAAATTGCTGGTGTTGCATTAGTTAAATTTTTTGTTGATAAATTACTAATATCAGGCCAAAGATTTTTTGTCTTACTAAGTAGAATTTTAATTTCTTTAGCATCTTGTTTAGCAATTTCAGGACCATATTCGATGTCTTCATTAAATTCAATAAATGGAGCTAATCTTTTTACTCTCATCCATATACCTTGCATAGCTGATTTTCTTAATTCAATAACTTCGTTTGCTTTCTCGAAATCAGTTGCATGAGAGTTAAAACAAATGGATGAGATAAGAGTAATTACTAAGAATCTAAACATATCTAAGATATAATCATTTTAATTTTAATTTCTACCATTTTTATCNTCTTTTTGAAGCCAAGGAGCGTCAGGAGAAGTTATTTCTCCTTTTGGAGGTGAAATTTTCTTTTTTCTTCTGAAGTAATTATTGGTTCCTTTATAACTNTTAGGAAAAATATTGCTTATTTTTATTAATTTNCTACCGAGAAAAAAAGAAATTATTATAGCTATAAAGAAAATACTAATACCCATTAAAGGATGATATTGCATNATATAATATTACAACATTATTATTTTCGCACAACCGATAATAGTTATAATAAAAACTTATAAGTTCGCTTTTTAAAATTAATTAAGCATGATTTGTAAAGACTTCAAAGCCATCCGAAGTGACTCCTACTGTATGTTCATATTGGGCAGACAAAGTTCTGTCTTTAGTAATAGCAGTCCAACCATCCTCTAAAATAGTAACATCTCTTTTTCCTACATTTATCATTGGTTCAACGGTAAAAAACATACCTTCTCTTAATTCTATACCTTCATTCTTATTACCATAATGTAGAATATTAGGAGGTGAATGAAACTTTTTTCCTATTCCATGGCCACAAAAGTCTCTAACAACCGAATAGCCGTGATATTCTGCAAAACTTTGTATTGCATATCCAATGTCTCCGGTAGTATTTCCTGGCTTTATTTGTTTTATGCCTTCCCACATAGAATTAAAAGTTACATCAATCAAGCGCTNTGCTTTAATTTTTGGCTTTCCAACTGCAAACATTCTGCTAGTATCACCATGCCAATTATCAAGTATTACAGTAACGTCTATATTAAGTATATCATTATTCCTTAATATTTTTTCTCCTGGTATTCCATGACAAACAACATGATTTACTGAAGTACAAATAGATTTAGGAAATCCTTTATAATTTAAGGGCGCCGGAATAGCTTTATTAGAAGTGATAAAATTATGACATAATTTATCTAGTTCTCCAGTTGAAACGCCTTCATTTACAAATTGACCGATATAGTCTAGAACCCTGGAAGCTAGTTNTCCTGCTTTTCTCATTCCAATAAAGGCATCTTTCGTATGAATAGGAATGGGATTGTTAAACTCATCTAAAAAATATTCTTTATTATTCATTTAAGTATCTCATATTTTTGTTAATGTATTTATATGAAAAAAATAAAAACATTATCTGCTGCAATCTTAATAATTGGTAATGAAATATTATCAGGAAAAACCCAAGATAAAAACATAAAGTTTATTTCTGACAGATGCAATAAAATAGGAATAAGATTAAGAGAGGTAAGAATAATTGAAGACATAAAAAAAATTATAATAAATAATATAAGAACTTTGTCTAAAAATTTCGATTATGTATTTACTACAGGAGGAATAGGTCCTACTCATGACGATATCACAGCAGCTTCCGTTGCAGAAGCATTTGAAAGAAATCTTATTTTAAATAAAAAGGCAAAGAGTTTATTAGAGGAGTATTACAAAAAATCAGGAGTTAATTTAAATGAAAGTAGATTAAAAATGGCATATATTCCAAAAAATGCATTCTTAATCAAAAACTCTATTAGTGCAGCTCCAGGATTCAAGATTAAAAATGTTTGGGTAATGGCAGGTATTCCTAAAATTATGCAAGCAATGTTTATAGAAGGAGTTGAACCACATATTAATAAAGGAACACCAATTTGTTCGCAAAGCATCAAAGTCTATATTCCAGAAGGAGAAATAGCAAAAATATTAGAAAAAACTCAACAAAAATTTTTAAATATAGATATCGGAAGTTATCCTTTTTATAAACCACCTAAAATAGGAACGACAATAACCTGTAGAGGACCTGATAAGAAATTAGTCATTGAAGCAATAAAACTATTGTGTAAATCATTTGCAAAAGCTAATATTCAGTTTTTATTAGGTAAAAAAGAATAGCCCACTTGGCGGAATAGGTAGACGCAAGGGACTTAAAATCCCTTGTCCATTATGGACGTCCCGGTTCGAGTCCGGGAGTGGGCACCAAAAAAAGGAAAAAAATTGCAATTAATAAATTTTTTATTTTTAATTTTGTTTGTATCTTGTATGTGTACAGGTCAACTTCTTTTTAAAAAAACAGCCATATCTATAACTGAGTCAAATGAAAGTACATCATTTCCTAATTTAGTTGATTTAGTATTAATTCTGATAAAAGTACCCTATTTCTATTTAGCACTTATAATTTATGCATTTGCTACTCTTTTATGGTTGTTTATTCTACAAAAAATACCTCTAAGCGTTGCCTACCCATTTACTGCTTTAGCTATGGTAATTATCCCGATACTTAGTGTATTTTTATTTAATGAAAAATTAAATGTCACTTATTGGTTTGGAGCAATGCTTATTGTATCAGGAATAACTATTATTGCTTTCAGAAATTAACTCTCTTTTTAATAGAAGCTTTGAAAAAACAATAAGTAAAACCAAATTAGAAAGCCACCATATTTGCCATAAGCCATAACTTGATTGGTTTATCAAAATCACGGAAAACAATACACAGGATAAAATAGAAGCCTGAAAATCGCTTATATCTTTTGAATAAATTATAAATTTCAAAATTTTATAAATTAAAAGGAAGAATATCATAACTCCAAAAAACCCTAGCTCTAGCCATATTTGGAGTACGTTATTATGTGGATGAAGAGGTATTGCTGGATAGTAATTATCTTTTTCCATAAGAACAAGTTCATTATTATCAATTCCTTTGGCAGTTATTATTTTTAAATTAATTTTTTCATCTTCTCCAATTTTTCTAGAACTAAAAATACCTTTTCCAAAAAAAATATTATCTAATACCTTTTCAGAAGTGTAGCTCCATATAATTAACCTGTGAGATATTTTTCCTAAGGTTTTATTTAATATCAAATTAGAGTTCAAGAAAATAAAATTAGAGTAAGATTTTAAAGAATGATTAAATTCATAATCTTGAATGCTTTGATATGTTTTATGATTTTGTAATATGATTTTTTTTCTAAACTCATTGTATTCTGTATTTTTAAAAAAATTCAATGTCCATGGTGCACTAAAAAAATAAAAAGCTAAAATTATTATTAGTGGTTTAAAGAATAGTTTTCTTTTAATATAGATTAGTGCACCTGTGAGAAATGATAAAATAAAAGCTATTTTTACAGTCAAATTTTCTCCCAAAAAAAGTGATAATGCAATAACAGTAAAATACAAAAGAGGCTTGATTTTATTTTTATCAGAAANNAGTAGTANTAAAAAAGAAAATACNCATANNGTAGANAACCCNCTNCTATAAGANCCNATNTAANNACCTTCANTATAACTTTNTTTAAATTCAGNATAANTTNTATATTCTGTAATTTNANNNTTTACANNTTGATCAAAGCATATTGAAAGCCANGGTTTAATNCCTANAGATANAGTAAAATCTAATACAAGCATAGATGAGGTCAATACAGCAGATGNAATAAAAACTTTNATNNAAAATTCTTTTCTCTNCAANAGAGAAATTTTTATAAAAAGTACTCTAAAAATTAAAAATAAAATTAAAATTTCATAAGTATGTATTAATGCGAATTCTTTTCCAGAAGTCCAAAATGCACTTGAGATAGAAAATAAAATAAACACGAAACCTAATATTTCTTCTTTTGATAAATTTTTAAAAAATACTCTTTTATCATTTGTAAAAATAAACATTAATATTCCGCAAAATAAGCAAGGAATCCAAGAAGAAATAGGTGATAGTATTGAAATAGGAAAAACCAAAAACGATAAAATTATAAAAGAATATTTATCACATTTATTGGAATAAGACATTTTTGGCATAAAATAAATTAGTATTCTATATAATATTATTAAATTTACAACTTGTATAATCTTCTTGTTCCTTAACTAAGGAGACTAAAGCATGATATACAAATACTAATAATTATTTTATGATCTAATTTTAAAGTTTATAGTTGATTAAAAAATGCTAAATAAAAGTCTTAAAATAAATAAAGCAAAAGAGGAACATATATGGGTATATGGAAGGCATAGTGTTTTAAGTACAATAGACAACCCTAAAAGAAGAGTATTGGAGATATTATACTCAAAAAGAGTTGATTATTTTATGACAAAAATTAAATCAAAAATTGAAAAATCAAAAAAAAATATTATTACCAGAGAAGTTAACATCTCTGTGATAGAAAAAATTCTAGATAAAAAAATTAAACACCAAGGTATAATTGCTAAATGTAAAAAATTAGATTTTGATAATTTTAAAAAGGCATTAAAATTATATGAATCAAAAGATAGCGCAATAGGACTTATTTTAAATGGTGTAACTGATGTTAATAACGTAGGTGCAATATACAGATCCTCCCTGGCGTTTAACGTAAATTTTATAATAACTGAGACAAGAAATACACCAGCAGAAAATAGTGCACTTATAAATTCATCATGTGGATCATTTGATAAAATTTGTACATACAAAACACACAATATAAATAATACTATAAAAAGATTTAAGGAAGGTGATTGGTGGATTGTAGGTTTAGATCAAAATGGGAGTTTAGAGTTGAGTAATTTTGTTTTAAACCATTTGCCTAGAAAGAAATTACTTTTCATATTGGGATCAGAAGGAAAAGGAATTAGTAGATTGGTAAAAAGAAATTGTGATTATTTAGTAAAAATCAATATAAATGAAAAATCCTTTAGTATTAATGTATCTAATGCGGCAGCAATATTATTATATAGTTTATCTAAAAAAAACGAAATGACTAAAAAATAGGATGCAAAAGGGCATTAACAAAAAACTTATCATTGGAACTGCTAATTTTGGAAGTAATTACGGTAGGTTTAATACAAAAGATTTTATATTAGAAGATGAAGCAAAAGAAATATTAGAATTAGGTAGTCGTTATGAGTGTAACATTTTAGATACTGCTAATGACTATCAAAATAGTGAAAAAATAATAGGTAATTCAGGAGTGAAAAATTTACAAATAATAACAAAATTAGATTTTTCAAATCCTGATCTTACTATAGAAGAGGACCTTCTAGAAAAAATCCTAAAACAGAGTTTAGATAGATTAAAAGCATCAAAACTTTACTGTCTACTTTTTAGAAAGCCAATCATCTTGACTAAAGAAAAATTTTATCCGCTTTGGAAAGAGGCAGAAAATTTAAAGAAAAAAAAAATTATTAATAAAATAGGGATAACTATTTATGATCCTGATGAGTTAGATATTATTTTAGAAAAGATTTTACCTGATGTTGTTCAACTCCCATTTAATATTTTCGACAACAGATTCACTAGAAGCGGATGGCTAGATAAATTACATTCAAGTAATGTTGAAATACATGCCAGATCAGTTTTTTTGCAAGGATTGTTATTACAAAATACTAATAATTTGAAAGGATATCTAAACAAATATAATTACATATGGAGGAAATACAAAAAATGGATAAGAGATGAAAATTTAAATCCACTAGATATTTGTATGAGTTATGTAAATTCTCAAAAGAAAATTTCTAAAATAGTAATAGGTATAAATAGTCCTAAACAATTAGAAGAGATATTGAACTTTAAACAAACTAGCATGGAATTACCGGAATGGATGATGAAAATTAAAAATGATATGATTAAACCCAACAAATGGAATTCTTAACTTAAAAAATAAAAAATATTCTTTATAAGCAGTTTTTGATTTATGATACTAATAAAGTAAAAAATTTAAATGAGTATTAAAAAAAATATTCTTTGTATAGTCGCGCATCCGGATGACGAAGCATTAGGTCCCGGAGGTGCGTTGATCAAGCATTCCTTAAATGGAGATAGTGTAAATATTATTATACTGTCTGAAGGAGAAGTTTCTAAATCTAAAAAAAATAAAAAGAATCCTAACAGAAGAAAGAACGCAGAGACCTGGAGTAAGTTAGCGGGCATAAATTCCTTAGATTTATTTGATTTTCCTGACCAACAGCTAGATAAAATTCCACAGTTGGATTTAGTTAGAAAAATAGAAAAGTCAGTAGAGAACATCAAGCCCAGCATAGTCTATATACATTATCCTAATGATATTAATAAAGATCATCAGATAGCAGCGGCTGCTGCACTAGCTGCAATAAGGCCTATCAGCTATCATGGAATTAGACCAGAAATAAGATCTTTTGAAACACCATCAAGTACTGAACAAGGTCCGAATATAGAACCTTTTAATTTTAAACCCAATCTATATATATCTATTGAAGAGGTGTGGAAAAAAAAAGTTAATGCCCTAGAGGCCTATTCTAAAGAATTAAAGAAATTTCCTCATCCTAGGTCTGTAAAATATTTAGAAGCATTATCAATAAAAAGAGGCACGGAAGTAGGATTAAAAAAAGCTGAAGCTTTTTATCTCATAAGAAAAATATTGTAAGATCGTAAATATTTAAACTATATTTTTATTGGAAATTAATTGTATAATAAAGTAGGAAATCGCATATGAATAATTTGAAAAAAAAATCTATATTAGTTACTGGGGGAACGGGAACTTTTGGTTCTGAATTTGTGAAAATCCTTTTAAAAAAATTTAAACCAAAAAGACTAGTTGTTTTCAGTAGAGATGAACAAAAACAATATCTTATGTCTCAAATATATTCGCCAGATAAATACAATTGTCTGAGGTATTTCATAGGAGATGTGAGAGACAAAAACAGAGTAAATAGAGCATTCGCTAATATAGATATAGTTGTGCATGCTGCAGCTATGAAGCATGTTCCTGCTTCTGAGTATAATCCTACAGAATGTATAGCAACAAACATTCAGGGTGCACAAAATATTATTGATGCGGCAATTAGTAATAATGTAGAAAAAGTTATGGCACTATCTACAGATAAGGCATCTAATCCAATTAATTTATATGGTGCTTCTAAACTATGTTCTGATAAACTTTTTATAGCAGCTAATAATTTGTCAGGTAGACCAAATACTAGATTTTCTATTGTAAGATACGGAAATGTTCTCGGCTCAAGAGGAAGCGTAATCCCTTTATTTAAAGAACTTTTAGCAAAAGGAGAAAAAAGATTACCATTAACCGATGAAAATATGACAAGATTCTTTATTAAACTCTCTGATGGAGTGGAGTTTGTAATTAATGCCATTTTTGATATGAATGGTGGCGAAATTTTTATACCTAAAATAAAAAGTATAAAAATAAAAGATCTAATAGCAGCTATTGCAGGAAAAGATAAATATTATCTTACTGGTATTAGACCAGGCGAAAAGTTACACGAGGTTATGATTCCAGAAGAAGAGTCTAGGCTTTGCGTGGATATGAAAAGATACTATATTATAAGGCCTTCCTTTAAATGGTGGGACTCTAAAAACTTAGAAAAAAAACTATCTGAAGGGAAGCCTGTATCCAAAAATTTTAGTTATATAAGCTCTCAGTCAGAACTATTAATGAATACTAAAGAGATAAAAAAAATCATAGGTGATTTAGGTTGAAGGAAAAAACAAAAATCCACTTTCCTTACTCAAAACCTTATATAGATAAAAAAGATATCAAGGCAGTTTATGAGGTGTTAACAAATGGATACTTAACTCAAGGCCAGAGATTAACTGACTTCGAGAAGCTATTAAAAAAAACGTTTAAATCAAATTACGCTTTGGCATGTAATTCGGGAACGGCTGCCTTACATATGATCTACAGGGCTTTAAATGTAGGTCCTGAAAAATCTGTATTAATAACACCAATTACTTTTTTATCAACAGCCAATGCTGCTAAAATGTGTGGAGCCAAAGTATACTTCTCTGATGGAGATAAAAAAACAGGTTGTATGGATCCTAATTCTGCCGAACAAATTCTAAAAAAATATCCAAATATTTCAGTAATAGTTGTAGTACATTTGTGTGGTAGAGTAGAAAATGTGGAGGAAATTTCCAAATTAGCAAAAAAATATAATTGCAAACTAGTAGAGGATGCTTGTCACGCACCAGGTTCATCATTTAAAAATAAAAAAGGAGAAACTGTTTTTACAGGCTCATGTAAATATAGTGTGGCGTCTTCCTTTAGTTTTCATGCAATAAAGCATATAGCGGTAGGTGAGGGCGGCTGTATTACTACAAACAATAGTTCAATTTTTAAAAAGATTAAAAACTACAGAAGTCATGGAATGATTAGGGGAAATATAAATAAATGGGAATATAAAATGTATGACTTAGGGTGGAATTATAGATTAGACGAGATAAGCTGCGCTTTAGGAATAAGCCAAATATCAAAACTAACAAAAGGAATTGAAAAAAGAAGAGAGTTAGTAAAAACTTATAAGAGCTATCTAGAGGAATATGAATACATAAATCTACCAGATGAACCTGAATTCAGTAATTCTCACTCATGGCATTTATTTTCCATTCAAATTGACTTCATTAATCTTAATAAAAATAGACTTAAGGTAATGAAAAAACTCTCTAGCTTTGGTGTTGGAACTCAAATACATTATAAGCCTATTTTCCTCCAACCTTATTATTCCAATAACTTACAAAAAAAAAATGCACTAGAATACTACAATAAAACCTTAAGCCTTCCTTTATATCCTGAACTTAAGAAGAAAGAAGTTAAATTTATTTGCGAAACGTTAATAAAGGTTTTGGGTTTAAAATAAGTAATTTACAAAAATGCTTAATATTGCCATTAGAGTAGCTAATTATGATAAATCCGGGAAAGGACATCTAACTAGATGTTCAAATATAAGAAATTACTTAAAAACTAAGGTTATATGGTTTCTGGATAAACCTTCTAGTTTTTTAGAAAAAAAATTTCCAAAAGATTTATATTTTATAGAAAAGAATGATTTCAGTTTAACTGAAGTAGAAAAATATATTATATCTAAAGAAATAGGTTTGGTTTTAGTTGATAGCTATAAAATAGATACTCTAAGTCTAAAAATATTAAATAAAAAAATCTCGACAGCGGTTATTCTTGATAGTTTTAAAATTTTACCAGT
>PBGQ01000005.1 GCA_002720125.1 Rickettsiales bacterium
GGCGCATGGGACAATGCAAAAAAATTCATTGAAGATGGAAACCATGGAGGTAAAGGTTCGGAAGCTCACAAAGCTGCAGTGACTGGTGATACGGTAGGAGACCCTTACAAAGATACTTCAGGTCCAGCTGTTAATCCAATGATAAAGATAACCAATATAGTTGCATTACTTTTATTAGCTTTCTTATCTCACTAAACCTTGAGGATCCATTAATCTTCTTTTAAAAGAAGACAAAAAGGCTTGCCAAAAGTTTTCTTCTTTGTCGACGTTAGCCTGTGTCTGGGCATTAATTACTTCAACGTCTAGTAATTTGCCTGCAGAAATGAATTTATAGCTTGTTAATTGGTCATTTTTATTAAAAGTAATTTTAAGCACATTGTTAGAAACTGTTTTTATTCTAAAATATGCCCTTTCTTTTTGTACATTAGAAATATAATACCATACTCTGTCAGAAAAAGTCGACATTGTAGAAGGAAGACCTAGTATCTCTACAACCTCAGACTTATTAAGTTTTGTATTTTTAATTTTTTTTATTTCTTCCAGAGAAAATACTGTACCATGATTTGTGACTCTAGTACTACAGGATGCTAAAAAAAAAAATAAAAAAATTATTATTAATATTTTAAAAAAATTAGTTTCTTGTATTATCATATTATTAAATTTTGCTAATAATGTTATTTAAAAAAAAAAAAAAAATAATTAATACTGCTACTATCATATATAAGAAAATTATATTGCAGTCCAGAAATAAAACCTTTTACTCAAAGGCTCTAGTACCAGATACGATAGACGGAAGATTTGAACTAATAATTTTACATTTTTTTTTTATAAATCTATTACTCAAAAACAAAGGAGAACAAGAAAAAAGACTTTCTGAAGAAATTATTAGTTTGATGTTTAAGGATTTTGACTATAATCTAAGGGAAATGGGTGTTGGAGATTTATCAGTTAAAAAAAAAATTTACCATATGTCAGAAGCATTGGCAGGCAGAATAAAAGCATACGAAGAGGCTAAAGAAAAAAAGGTTAAATTTATAGAAAAAGCTATACGCAGAAATTTATATGGTACTTTAGAAAAAGTTAATGCTTCATCTTTAACAATTATGAAAAAATACTTTTTAGATAGTATAAAACTTATAAAAAAAAATAATCTTTTAGAAATTACGGAAAAAGATGTTATATTTTTGGATTTAAATAATTATTTTAAATAAAGAAGGAATTATAGATGGCAGTCCCAAAAAAAAAGATTTCAACTTCTAGAAGAGGCAAAAGAAGATCTCATGATGCATTAGGTAGAGAAACAGTAGTAGAGTGTGAAAACTGTGGCGCCGAAAAATTGCCTCATCATATTTGTAAAAGTTGTGGATACTATAAGAAGAGGCAAGTATTCGAAATTAGAAAAGTAGAAGATAAAAAAGAATAAATAATGGCAGATCGCATTAAAATAGCTATAGATGCTATGGGTAGCGATAATGGTCCTGAGTCATTAATTTCCGGAGCTGCAATTAGCAAGGAGAGGTATCCAGAGATATATTATACATTCTTAGGAAAAGAAAACTTATTAAAAGACATTATTGTTAAACATAAAATTTTTAATGACTCTTACAAAATACTTGATACTCCAGAAGTAATAAATCCTGATGATAAACCTTCGCACGTTATCAGGAAGCGTAAAGATTCTAGCATGGGCGTGGCAATAAAGGAGCTAAGTGAAAAAAGAGTTGATGCTTTAGTTTCAGCTGGTAATACAGGTGCTTTAATGGGAATGTCTAAATTGCAGTTAAAAACATTAGAGGGAATTCAGAGGCCTGCAATAGCCGCTACAATACCTAATCTTCAAGGTGAGTTTGTTTTGCTGGATTTAGGTGCTAATATCGATTGTAATGCTATTATGTTGTTACAGTTTGCTTTGATGGGTGTAGAGTTTGCAAAAGTTATATTAGGAAAAGATAAACCAAGAGTTGGCATTCTAAATGTTGGAACAGAAAAGGAAAAAGGAAAATTATATATTCAAGAAGCATCAAAAATGATAGAAAATAGTTATTTAGCAGAAAATTTCGTAGGGTTTGTGGAGGGAAACGAGATTACTATGGGAAAAGCAGATGTAGTTATAACGGACGGTTTTACAGGCAATATAGCATTAAAAACTGCAGAAGGAGTTGCTAAACTAAGTAGCAGCTATATTAAATCTATTTTTTCTAATTCTTTGTCTGGAAAAATATCTTATTTATTAATGAAAAAATCACTTAACACTTTAAAGCATAAATTGGATCCTCGAAATAGAAATGGAGCATTACTCCTTGGTTTAAATGGTATTGTAGTAAAAAGTCATGGAGGCGCTGACTCTTTAAGTTTTGCAGCAGCAATTGATATAGCATTTGAGTTTGCTAAATTAGGAGTAGGAGACAGGATTATAAAAAATTTACATAATCTTAATGTCCAAGAAAAGGAACTACAAAATGATTAAAAAAACTTTAACTAAGAAAGATATTATAGAAAAGATTCATCAAAAGCTTGGATATTCTAAAGAAGAAGCAAAAGGCTTTATAGAAGCCTTCTTTGACACTATATCTGAAAAAGTATCAAAAAATGAAGAAGTGAAAATACCTAAACTAGGAAATTTTATAGTAAGAAAAAAAGCTCAACGAATTGGTAGAAATCCAAAAACAGGAAAAGAGGCTATAATCTCCAAGAGAAAAATAGTAAGTTTTAAAGCATCTAAGCAACTAAAAATTAAGATAAATGAAAAATGAAAGATATGGACGCTTATAAAACTATCGGTGAAGTATCAAAAATGTTTGATATAAAACCTCATGTTATAAGATTCTGGGAAGAAAACTTTTCTCAATTAAAACCTTTAAAAAGAAAAGGAGGTCGTAGACTTTATTCAG
The DNA here is from genome assembly GCA_002720125.1 of Rickettsiales bacterium. GTDB lineage: Bacteria > Pseudomonadota > Alphaproteobacteria > TMED109 > TMED109. The sequence goes on from PBGQ01000005.1 coordinate 2,892, forward strand.
AAGACGATATTTCCTTAATAAGAAGAATAAAAGAATTACTATATGAAGAGAAATATTCCGTAAAAGGTGTGAAGAATTACCTATCAAATAAAAAAAAGGGAAAAATTAAAGAAGAAGGAAATATTAAATTAAGTGATGAAACTTTAAATAGATTGAACGAGATAAAGAATAAACTAAAAAAAATTAAGCAATTGTATGAGAAATAAAAATATTTATTTAGCCGTATTAGCATTATTTTTAGCTACTTTCGTTTTTATATTATTTTCTTTTAAAACGCAATTTTCAAACAATAAATCATTTACAATAAATGAACATTTAGATCAATTTAATTTAGAAACTCACAAAAATGAGTTACTGACATTTAAAAATCTTGACAATTATCCTACTATGTTTTTTTTTGGATTTCTAAACTGTCCAGATATTTGTCCTAGCACATTATTAAAAATATCAAACATAATAGAAGAATTAGGAGATATAAGTGAAAAAATTAAATTCTTTTTTGTTACTGTAGATCCAGAAAGAGATAATGCTAATGACCTTGAAGATTACCTAAAAAATTTTAGTGAAAAAATAACTGGAGTAACTGGAAAAAAGAATGATGTTTATAACTTTCTAGATTACATGTATGTACATCATGAGAAGATTTTTTTAGATGAGGTTATATTTACTTTTGACCACAGTTCGCAAATATATCTTTTTGATAGAGATGGAGACTTTTTTGGTACTATATCCTCAGAGGAAAGTAATAAAATGGCAATAGAAAAGATTAAATCTTTATTTTAAACCAAAATCGGTGCGTAGCGCAGTCTGGTAGCGCACTAGTCTGGGGGACTAGGGGTCGTAGGTTCAAATCCTGCCGCACCGACCAACTCTACTAGTTCTTAGAACAGCTCATAAAGGTCATTATTACTATCTTCCGATAAAAATAATAGCATTTAAAATAAGTGGTAAAAAGAATTAATAGAATTATTTCATATTTTTTTTCATTTTTATTTTTTTATAATTAATTATTTATACAGAAAATATTCATTTATTATAAATTTTTATCAAACAAGTTTAGTAGCTGATTCCAGTGTTTTTTTTCAGCACTTTTTATATAAGTGGATCTGCTAGGAAAAGCAAATCCATGGTCTGTGCCTGGGTATACCTCAATTTCTACTTGAATATTAAGGTTCATAAAATAACTATTAATTTTGCTTAAAACTGACTCAGGTACCCAGTAATCTTTTTCAGCAAATGCCAAATATAAAGAACCTTTTATATTTTCTGCTATCAAATGTGGCGAGTCCGATTTTTCGGTCATAATATCAACTCCGTAAAATGACGCGGCCGCTTTTATCTTATCAGAGTAGATTGCAGCACAACTAACTACAAACCTTCCACTCATACAGTAACCGACAATACCAATATTTTTATTAGAAAACCTTTCGTTTAAATAATCTAGAATAAACTTTGNGTCATCAATAATCATTGAGTTAGTAGTACTGTTCATAGTATCTAGCATTTTATTAAGCTGTATTTTAGAAGATTTATAGCTTTTTTGATCAAATGGATAATTATTTTCAGTACCTTTACGATAAAATAAATTGGGAAGAAACACATTGTATCCGTAAGAAGCTATTTTTCTGCACATTGTCCTTAGTTCTTCTCTAATAGCAGGTGCATCCATATAAAAAATAATATTAGGATTTTTTATTTCTTCAGTTATAAAAACATGACAATCTAAATTGCCATCATTAGTTTTTATTATTATATTNTTTTCATGCACAATATCAAAATATATAAAAATATCTTATTAGCAATTTTTATTTTCCTTTTATTAAATCTAATTTTTTCTCTTAATCCCTTAAGCTCTGAAGAATGTCAAAAGTTTAGTGATAAGATTAAAGAGGCAAAGAGTCATTTTTCAGTTTTTAAAGAAGTTGAACTTAACTATACTCTGCGAGAAGCTTTTGTAAGCAACTATAATAAATTCTCAAGAGATAAAAAAAAATTAGTGGCAGATAAGGTAATCTTATTTATGATTTTAGATTCTAACTTATGGTATATATTTGCTGCAAAAGAAAATTGTTTCGTCTTCTGGATTGACTTAGAACCAGACAGGTTCATTGAATTAATTGACGGAGGATCTATATCCAAGAACCAAGGTCAGTGGAGAATTGAATAGATTATTTTAAAGCTTGATCTAAATCCTGAATTATATCTTCTACAGTTTCTATCCCAATAGAAAGTCTAATTGTATCCGAAGATGCCCCAGCAGAAATTTTTTCATTTTCAGATAATTGACTATGAGTAGTTGAGGCAGGATGGATTATTAAACTTCTTGTATCTCCAACATTCGCTACATGAGAAAATAATTTAACATTTTCTACTAGTGAAACACATGCTTTGTATCCTTTTTTTAGCTTAATTGTAAAGATTGATCCTGGACCGAATGGAAAATATTTTTTTGCTAATTTAAAATATTTACTGCTTTTAAGTCCTGCGTAGGAGACTGATAGAACTTTTGGGTGATTTTCTAAAAATTTCGCTACTTCAAAGGCATTTTTAACATGTTCTTTCATCCTCAAGTGAAGGGTTTCTACTCCGTTTAAAATATGGAAAGCATTATGAGGAGATAATGAACACCCTAAATCTCTTAAGGNGTCTGTTTTTGTCTTCATTGCAAACCCAAAATCGCCAAAAGTTTCATGGAATTTTATTCCGTTATATGACTTATTAGGCTCGGTTAAACCTGGAAATTTATTATCTTTACTATAATTAAAATTACCACAATCTATAACAATACCTCCCATACTTGTTCCATTTCCACATATAAACTTTGTCAAGGAATGTGTTACTATATTTGCACCCCAATCAATGGGATTATGTAAAAAGGGACTGGCTAAAGTATTATCAACTACTAGAGGTATATGGTACTTTTTAGCAATTTTCGATANTTTTTCTATATCAATAATCGCTCCGTCAGGATTTGCCAAAGTTTCAATAAAGATTAATTTTGTATTTTCTTGTACAGTATTTTCAAAATTAGCTATATTTTCAGGATTTGCAAAGCTGCAAGACCACCCAAAGTTTTTGAATGTTTTGCTAAATTGATTTATTGATCCACCATAAAGTTTAGCCGAGGCAATAAAATGATCATCTTGGTTCAATAAAGAAGTGAAAGCTAATTGTTGAGCAGCATGTCCAGATGAGCAGGCAACTGCAGCTGTGCCTTTTTCTAAGGCTGCAATTCTCTCTTCAAGAACAGATACTGTCGGATTTGTTAATCTTGAGTATATAAATCCAAAATCCTCGAGTCTAAATAGTTTTCTTGCATGGTCGGTGTTCTCAAAAACGTAAGAGGTAGTTTGAAATATGGGGGTATTTCTTGCTCCAGTAACTCTATCAGGGTAAGCTCCCGAATGAATAGTTTTAGTAGCAAAACCAAATTTAGATGATTTTTTATATTTTTTTTTCATTCTATTTAATCGGAAAAATCTTATTATTAATTATTTTTGTATTAATGCCTGCCCACCCCAATTCACCACTTAGCCTGGCATATTCNATTTTAGGGCAACGGTCCATTACGAAATCAATTTTTGCTTTTCTAGCTAATTTAGCAGCNTCATAATTAATAACACCTATTTGCATCCAAATTACTTTAGTTCTTATTTTTATAGCTTGTTTTACAAATGGAATAACTTTTTCAGGTTTTATAAATAGATCAATCATATCTGGTGTTTTTTCAATCTCTTCTAGACTTTTATATACTTTAGAACCAAGAATTTGTCTTTTAGAGGTAATTGGGTTAACCGGAATAATTTGATAACCCTTGCTTTTTAGATATTTTGCAGCAAAATAACTAGGTCTATTTTCATTCTCACTCAAACCAACTACAGCTATGGTATTTATTTTTTTCAAGATATCTCTTATAAAACTTTCATCAAATTTATATCTGTCGTTAGTATGAGGTATCATTTTTTATCAGTCCATATGGGACGCCTTTTTTCTATAAAAGCCTTTATTCCCTCCCTTGCGTCATTTGACTTCATATTTTTTGCCATAACTCTCGAAGTATATGCGTAAGCTGANTCAATTGGCATCTCTAATTGATTATAAAAAGCTTCTTTTCCAATAACTATAGACTGAGTTGATTTTGACGAAATATTATTAGCTATTCTTAAAACTTCTTTCTTTAGAGATTTTTTTGTTACCACTTTATTTACTAGTTTGAATTCTTTAGCTTCTTTTGCATTTACTAATTCTCCAGTGAGGAGCATATACATCATATCCTTAGATGAGATTTTTCTAGATATTGCTACCATTGGAGTAGAGCAGAAAAGACCAATNTTTACTCCAGGNGTNTGAAATTTAGAANTCTTAGAAGCAATTACTAGGTCACAGCTAGCTACAAGCTGGCAACCGGCTGCTGCTGCTATCCCGTCTACACTTGCGATAACAGGTTGAGGTAGTTTTCTTATATACATCATCATTTTACTGCATTTTTTAAACAAATCTTGAAGTTTATCCTGATTTTTTGAAAAACTTTTTACTTCCTTAAGATCATGTCCTGAACAAAAAGAAGGGCCGCTAGACTCTATAATTAATACTTTTATTTTTCTATTCTTTTTAATTTTATTTAACTCTTTTTGTAACATATTTATTAATTTTAAAGATAAAGGATTTCTTTTTTTTGGATTATTTAAGGTTAACAAAGCTATCTTATTATTGACAACTTCAACTTTTAAAATACTTTCATTAACCATAAAAAGAATACCTTTAAAAAAAATAGTATAAACTATTGATTATTTTTAATAAAGCGTATATCTATATTTATTTATAAATAAAAGTCATGAAAACTATAAGTATAAGTAAAAAAGATTTAGATAAAAAGTGGTATTTAGTTGATGCTTCTGATTTAGTTCTTGGAAGACTTTCTGCTTTCCTTGCTCAAAGATTGAGAGGAAAGCATAAAAGTAATTTTTCCCCTAATCTAGACTGTGGTGACTATATAGTTGTGACAAATGCAAGAAAAGTATCGATGACAGGAAATAAGTTAGCTCAAAAGAAATTTTATAAGCATACAGGTTATCCTGGAGGATTAAAAGAGACAAGTTATGAAACCATACTAAACAGCAATGCTCCAGAAAAGATAATTAAAAATTCTGTTAAAAGAATGCTCCCCAGTGGCGTTTTAGGAAGAGAACAACTCAGAAAGCTATATGTTTATGCAGGAGAAAAGCATCCACATGACGCACAAAAGCCAGAAATAATAGATTTTAAAAAACTCAATAGAAAAAATTCGACAGGTCAGAAAATTGCAAACAGATAACCAAGAAATTGTTAAAGATAATCAGAAGCTAGAAAATACTGAAAAAAAGGTTGATAAGTTAGGTAGGTCTTACTCAACTGGAAAAAGAAAAACTTCTATAGCTAGAGTTTGGATAAAATTAGGAAAAGGCAACATTCAGATAAATGGAAAAAAAGAAGAAGAGTACTTTAGTTCAAAGTCACACAGACTCATACTCAATCAACCACTAGTACAAGTCAAAAGGAAAACTGAACTAGATATTATATGTACCGTGACCGGAGGAGGGCTTTCTGGCCAAGCTGGTGCAATTAGACATGGTATTTCAAGAGCATTAGTTAACTTTGAACCAACTCTGAGAAAATCTCTTAAAAGCAACGGTTTTTTAACCAGAGACTCAAGAGTAGTTGAAAGGAAAAAGTATGGAAAGGCAAAAGCCAGAAGAAGTTACCAATTTAGTAAGAGATAATCATTGATAAATTAATGTTCAATGAATACTAAAGCATTAAATAAAAAAAAAACTAAAATCGATGTAGGAATATTAGGAGCATCTGGATACACAGGTTCAGAGCTTGTTAGGTTCCTGTACAAACATCCCAAGGTTGAAATTAAATATCTAATTGGAGATAGAAGTAGAGGAAAAAAAATTGGTGCAGTTTTTTCGCATTTCTCTCATACTAATTTGCCAACTATTAAAAGCGTTGAAGAAATTAATTACAAGAACGTAGATATAATATTTTCCTGCATGCCTAATGGAAAGTTTGCTTCTATTGCATCCAAAATTCCAAAAAGAGTAAAGATTATTGACTTATCCGCTGATTTTAGGTTTGCAGAAAAAAGTATATATGAAAGTTATTATGACAAGCATCCATCGGTCGAATATTTAGAAAAATTTGTTTATGGACTCTCAGAAATAAATAGATCTAAAATTAAAAAAAATAATTACGTTTCTTGTCCTGGTTGTTACCCTACATCTATATTATTAGCAGTTATTCCTTTGATTAAATCTGGAAAATTTAATATCAAAGAAATTATTGCTGACTCAAAATCAGGATTGTCAGGAGCAGGAAGGACAACAAAAGAGAATTTATTATTTGCTGAAAACTATGCCAATAGTCTAGCTTACGGAAATGGAAACCATAGACACAAGCCCGAAATGGAGCATCAAGTTTATTTGACAACAAAAAAAAAATTAATTGTTAATTTTATTCCTCATCTAATTCCTATAAATAGGGGTATATTATCAAGTATTTATATTAAAGGTGACGGCCAATTAGCCAATAGAATCTTGAATAGGTTTTACAAAAAAGAGAAATTTGTTCAGATAAATCAAATTAATGAAAGTCCAAAAATTAGTGATGTTGTAGGATCTAATTTATGTAAAATAGGAATTATTGAAAATAATAAATCTAAATATATAACAATTATTTCTGTAATTGATAATTTAATTAAAGGCGCTTCTGGACAAGCGGTACAAAATATGAATATTATGTACAATTTTACTGAAGAGTTAGGACTTGATAATCAATCCGTCTGGCCTTAATATAATAAAAAAATTTAATTATGTATAATACTTTTCTAAAGTTCCTATCATTATTGTTTTTATGTCTTTTCTTAAATAATTGCTCAACAATTTCTGAGACTCTAAATGTTGAAGAAATAATAAATAAAACCGAAGAATTTTTCTTTGGAGATGAGAAAGTCGAAGAAAGTTCTAGTAATAAAGAAACAGAATCTTTTACAACAGTGCCATCTGAAAACACTTCTGAAGATGATAGCTATCCAGATATCTCTGAAGTTCCAGAAGTACAACCAGATTTTCCAGTTATGGATAAAGATTTCTTTCAAGGAGAGGAGTCAGGTTCTTTAACATTAACAGATGGTATAGAAGCTGAAAATAATGCTTCAGTAGAAGAAAAAAATCAATCTTTCAATGATAATATAACAGACATACAAAAAAGAACTATTTCAGTTATTAAGAATATTTCTTATTCTATGAGACTTAAAGTTAAGAGTATGCTAGCAAGTTCAGATCCTCCTACCAAAGCAGATGCGGAAAAAATATCTTTTGAAGAAGAAAATAATAAATATAATAATACTACTAATCTAACCAAGATAGCTATTATTCAATTTCCTAACAACTCAATAATTCCTGATGGGAGTGCCCAAGAAGTCTTAAATGAGATAGTTAACTCATACAGCAATCGCAAATTAAAATTAATAGGTCATGCATCAAGGTCTGGCGGGCAAAATATAGAAGGAAAAAGAATAAATATGGAGATTTCTTTTGCTAGAGCAAAAAAAATCAGAAGTATTTTAATTGAAAAAGGCTTTATGGAAGAGCAGATTTTTATCGAAGGAAAAGGTGATTTAGAAACTACTTCGGATAATACAGATGAAAATTATGTTGCAGCAGCTGATAGAAGAGTAGAAGTATTTTATATTACTGATTAGTAGTGCTATGAAAAAAAATTTTGAGAGAGTATCTCTTTTACCTCCTTATGTATTTGCAGAAATTAACAAGCTAAAAGCTCGAGAAAGAATAAATGGAAGAGACATTATTGATTTAGGCATGGGAAACCCAGATAACAGTACTCCTAAACATGTAGTAGATAAACTTATTGATACTGTAAAAAATGCTAAGACTCATAGGTATTCTGTTTCAAGAGGTATTGATGGATTAAGGAAAGCTCAGAAAAAGTACTATGAAAGGAGGTTTAATGTAAGTCTTGATAAGGAAAAAGAAATTTGTGTTACTATCGGTTCAAAGGAAGGGTTAGCAAATCTAGCATCAGCTATTACTTCAAAAGGAGATATAATATTGGTTCCAAATCCTAGTTATCCTATTCATCCATATGGTTTTCTTATTGCAGGAGCACAAGTAAAAAATATACGAATAAATAAATTGGATAAATTCTTAATAGATCTTACTTTGAAAATAAAAAAATTTGGAAATAAAATTAAAGCTATAGTGATTAATTTTCCTAACAATCCAACAGCAAAGATAGTAGACTTAGATTTTTATAGTGAATTAGTTAAAATTTGTAAAAAAAATAATATATGGATACTTTCAGACTTGGCTTATGCTGAAATTTATTTTGAAACGAAACCACCTCCATCGATTCTGCAAGTAAAAAATGCTAAAGAGGTAGCAGTTGAATTCTCATCGATGAGTAAAACTTATAATATGCCTGGCTGGAGAATTGGCTTTGCTTGCGGTAATAAGACTTTGATATCAGCACTTGCTAGAATAAAGTCTTATTTAGATTATGGAGCTTTCACACCAATACAAGTTGCTGCAACTGCAGCCCTAAATGGTCCACAAAATATTGTTGAAGATATTAGAACTATTTATAAAAAAAGGCGTGATGTTTTGATCAAAAGTATGAGTAGAAGTGGATGGAACATACCAGTTCCCAAAGCAACTATGTTTGCATGGGCTCCCATCCCGAAAAAATATGAGAAGAAAGGCAGTATAAGCTTTTCAAAAATTTTATTAAAGAAAGCATCATTAGCAGTTTCTCCCGGTATAGGTTTTGGTTCGTATGGTGATAAATATGTGAGAATTAGCCTCGTAGAGAATGAACAAAGAATTAGGCAGGCAGCTAGAAATATCAAAAATAACCTCAGTTTATTTTAAATGCGAATTAATGTTGGCATAGTTGGTATAGGAAATATTGGTTCTAGCGTAATAAATGCAATAGAAAGTAATAAAAAACGCTATAAAAGTCTATATGATCTAGAAATAAAAATTTTAGGCATATCAGGGAAAAATAAGAGAAAAAAGAGAACTTTTAATATTGCTAATTATATTTGGTTTGATAATCCCATTGATATGACAATTAATCAAAATATAGACCTAATAGTAGAATTAGTAGGAGGTAGTTCAGGTCTAGCTCTAGAACTAGCAAAAAATGCTTTAAACAATAAAAAACACCTAGTTACTGCAAATAAAGCAATGATTGCAATACATGGAAAATTTCTTAGTAACTTAGCACATAAAAATAGAGTAAACTTAAGTTATGAGGCCTCAGTAGCAGGCGCTGTTCCGATTATAAGAACCATACAGAATGGATTGCTCGCAGGGAATATAAAGAACATTTACGGCATCTTAAATGGGACTTGTAATTATATTTTAACGCAGATNAGAGAAAAGAAAGTTTCTTTTAAAGAAGCACTTAAGAAAGCGCAGCAAAATGGTTTTGCAGAGGCCAATCCTTCTGATGATATTAGTGGCAGAGATACTGCCTATAAGCTGAATATATTATCAAGTTTAAGTTACTCTTTAGATACAAAAGTAAAAAATATTTATGTTGAGGGAATTACAAACATTAATGAAATTGATTTAAATATATCAGATAAATTGGGATACGTTTTACTTCTATTAGGTATATCAGAATTAAAGAAAAATAAAATTTTTCAGAGAGTACATCCATGTTTGGTCTCAAAAGAGAGTATCCTTTCAAAAGTTAAGAACGAGATAAATACTGTTATTATAGAAGATAAAATTTCTGGAAAAATAATGATTGCAGGGAAGGGGGCTGGTAAACTACCCACATCCTCAGCAGTAATAGCAGATATTATAAACCTTAATGAAAACAAATTAAAATCGCTTAGAGGTGAAAGAACATCTCTTCCATCAAAAATTTCTATTACAGGAGATATAAGAGATAGATTAGGCAAATTTTATATAAGACTTCAAGTCAAAGACAGACCTGGAGTTCTAGCTGATATCACATCTTCTTTCAAACGACAGAAAATTTCTATAAGCTCCATGTTTCAATTAGAAAGCAAAAATAAAAAAACNNTACCAGTAATTTTTATTACNCATAAAATAAAAGAAGNANNNCTNAATTTAGCAGTTAAAAAAATTGAAAAAATTGATAAGGTATTAAAAAAAGCTACAATAATTAGAATAGAGAATATTTGATTATGAATGGTAATTTTGAAATTAATGATAGAAACCTTGCGTTAGAAGCTGCGAGGGTAACAGAAGCAGCAGCATTATCTGCAAGTAAATGGGTTGGCTTAGGTGATGAAAAAGCAGCAGATCAGGCTGCAGTTACAGCTATGAGAAATTCATTAAATAAACTAGATATTAGAGGNGAAGTTGTAATAGGAGAAGGAGAAAGAGATGAAGCTCCTATGTTATATATAGGAGAAAAAGTAGGTAGTTCTAAAGGTGGCCCTGCTCTTGATATAGCACTTGATCCATTAGAGGGTACCACCATATGTGCAAATGGATCTAATAATGCTTTAACAGTTATAGCTTTTGCATCTAAGGGAGGATTCTTGAATGCTCCAGATGTTTATATGGAAAAGATAGCGGTAGGTGGAAACCTTCCAGAAGGAGTAGTAGATTTAGATAATTCAACTGCAGAAAATCTTAAAAATTTATCAAAAGCAAAGAGAGTTGATATTAATGATTTAGTAGTATGTATTTTGAATAGAGAAAGACATGAAAAAATCATATCAGAATGTAGAGAAGTAGGAGCGAGAATTATGCTCATTAATGATGGCGACGTTTCCGGTGTAATTGCTACATCAGAACCAAATTCAGGAGTAGATTTATATTTAGGAATAGGTGGCGCTCCTGAAGGNGTNCTAGCTGCAGCAGCTCTTAGATGCATTGGTGGCCAAATGCAAACTAGACTCAAATTTAGAAATGACAGTGAAAAAGAAAGAGCTGAAAAGTTTGGTATAAAAGATCTCAATAAAAAATATTCACTCTCTGAATTAGCTTCTGGTGACGTAATGTTTTCAGCAACGGGAGTAACTGATGGAACAATGTTAAAAGGTGTAAGGATATCAGAAAACTCGGCGACGACTGAGTCCATAGTTATGCGTTCTTCAAGTGGTACCGTTAGAAAAATAAATGCTAGGCATAATTTTTTAAACAAATCATAGTTGATGGAGACCAAAAAAAAAAAATCTTCAATATTCTTCTGTTTGTGGATTGAATTGGAGCTATAAGAAACCAGAAAATAGACATTTAGACTTTGTCAAAAACAAACTTAAAGTATGTAAACCAATTGCAGAAATTATAACAAATAGATATCATACAAAAGAAGATTTGAATAACCTAATAAACTCTTCATTAATAGAAAGTATATCTGATCCTTACATATTAAAAGATTTAAGGAANTCAATTGACTTAGTTTATGCATTCTTTATTGAAAAAAAGAAAATAGGAATTTTAGGAGATTATGATGTAGATGGATGTTCTTCTGCTGCTTTAATTCACAATTATTTCATGGCTGTAGGTATTGCAACTAAGGTTTATATTCCGGATAGAATAAAAGATGGATATGGATTAAGTGAAAATGCCATTGATTATTTTCATTATAATAAGATAGAGCTACTTATTACTTTAGANTGTGGTACTAATGATTATGAAATAATAAATATTGCTAATCAAAAAAATATAAAAACCATAGTTATAGATCATCATGAAGTAAAAAAAAAAGCAAAGCCTTATTCCATTATTAATCCAAAACAATGTGATAAGCCTTCACAATTTGATAATTTATCAACAGTTGGCCTNAGTTTTATTTTTGTCTTTAGCCTACATCAAAGACTAATTGAAACTAATTACCTAAAAAATAAAAAAAAACCAGATCTTAGATATTTTTTAGATCTAGTAGCATTAGGGACAGTTTGTGACTTAGTCCCATTAAATGGATTGAACAGGGTATTGGTAAAAAAAGGACTTGCAGTAATAAATAAAAAATCATCTGTAGGTTTAGCAACCTTAGTAGAAAAATTAAAAATTAATTATAAAATTTCNGAAGATGACATAGGCTTTTTTTTAGGNCCNTGNATTAATGCAGCNGGTAGGATAGGAAATTCTTATCTTGGATTCAAATTANTATCAAAAGAGAAAAACAATAATATAAACGAAATTGCAGATAAACTATTAAAATATAACCTAGAAAGAAAAACGTTAGAGCAGGTAGCATTCAGTAATGCATTAGACGATATTGAAAGAAACAATATTCTATCTAAAAATGAAAATCTCTTTATTTTAATTGAAAACAAATATTGGCATCCCGGTATAGTAGGAATAATTGCAAATAGGCTTTTAGAAAAATATCAAGTTCCATGTTTTATAATTTCTTCATATGAAAATAAATCAAGAGGGTCTGTAAGGACGCCTCATTTTGTAGATACAAGTCATATTTTAGAAAATTTGCTAAGTAAGCAAATAATATCCTCAGGCGGAGGCCATAAAATGGCNGGAGGATTTGTAGTTAACCAGAAAAATATAGAAGAATTAAGAAAAGCATTATTAGTAGAATTAAGAAATATAAAATTTCAAAAAGACAACTTATTGCTTATAGATGCAGTTACAGACATATCAAAAATAAATAGTAAACTTTTAAAGGATTTGAGTTTAATAAGTCCATTCGGCATCCAGAATAAAGAACCTATTTTTGTTATTAAAAATGTTAGACCACTTTTTAACAGAATTATAGGCAATAAAAAAAATCATATTAGCTGTGTTATAGAAGATATTTATGGACTTAAGNTAAAAGCTGTTGCTTTTAATGCNTTTGAAAATAAGATAGGAGAATCANTNCTTAAAAAAAATAANATGCATGTGGCTGGAAAAATNAAACANAATAAATGGAATGANANANTTGAANTTCAATTTATAATTTCNGANATTATTTTANTATAAATANAAAAAAGGTTTTATGAATANAATTAAAACAGTTGTAATACCAGTTGCAGGATACGGTACTAGATTTTTGCCTGCTACAAAATGTATACCCAAAGAAATGCTTAACATACTAGATAGACCTTTGATTGATTATGCAATTTCTGAAGCCGTNGGCGCTGGAATANAAAATTTCATATTNATTACCAATCCAGNAAATATTTTACCCAAAAGCTATATGCTTAAAAACNCGAAATTAGAAAAATATTTAACACANAAAAATAAAGAAACGATCTTAAAGAAAATAAATAAGTTTAATGTTCATTCTAATCGTATAAAGATAATCAACCAGGATAAGCCTCTAGGTTTAGGTAATGCCGTTTATCAAGCAAAAAGTTTATTGAAAAAAGAAGACTTTGCAATAATACTTCCAGATGATTTAATTTTACAAAATAATTGCACTAAAGAACTGATAAATGTCTATCTAAAAAAAAATACTAATGTATTAGCTGTGATGGAAGTAGAAAAAAGAAATATTAAGAATTATGGAGTTATCAAACCATTAAAAAAAGTTATGAATATAACAGAAGTCGAAAGTTTAGTAGAAAAACCATCCTCAAAACCTCCTTCTAACTTTGGAATTGTTGGAAGATATATATTAAAAAATAGTATTTTTAAATATTTAAAGAGCATAAGNAAAGGAAGNGGAGATGAATATCAACTTACTGATGCTCTTTCTTTAAGCCTNAAAAATGAAAAGATTTTNGCTTCTAAATTTAGAGGATATAGATATGATTGTGGAAGTAAAAAAGGATTTCTTCAAGCTCAAATAGCTTGTGCCTTAAGAGATAAAGAATTAAGTCAAAACTTTAAAAAAATGATAAAAAAAGAATATGACAAAATGAAAAGGACTAAATCATGAAAATAGCAGTAATTGGTGCAGGATATGTAGGATTAGTAACAGCTGCATGCTTTTCAGAGTTTGGATATAAAGTAGTTTGTATTGACAGCGATAAGAACAAAATTAAAAATCTTAAAAAAAATATTATTCCAATATATGAACCNGGCTTATTTGACTTAGTAAAGAAAAATACCAACTCAAAATATCTAGAATTTACTACAGATTTAAAAAGTATTAACGATACTAATATAATTTTTATAGCAGTTGGCACTCCAACTACAAGAAGAGGAGATGGAGAGGCGGATTTAAAGTACGTTTTTCAAGTTTGTAATGATATTTCTTTTAATTTGAATAAAAAGAATAATCAATTAATAGTTACAAAATCAACAGTTCCAATAGGAACAGGAGCTCAAATTATAAAAAGATTAAAAAAAAAGCGTAAAGATTTAGTATATGGAGAGGATTATCATGTTGTATCTAATCCAGAATTTCTTAGAGAAGGTTCAGCAATAGAAGATTTCCTTAGGCCTGATAGAGTGGTATGTGGTGTATCTAATGAGTATTCAAAGAACATAATGAGTAAACTTTATAGACCATTAAATCTAAGAGAAGCTCCAATTTTATTTACTGATATAGAAAGTGCTGAGTTGATAAAGTATGCTTCAAATTCATTCCTAGCTATGAAAATTTCGTTTATAAATGAGATGGCAGATTTGTGTGAAAAAGTAGGAGGAAATGTTCAACAAGTAGCTAAAGGAATGGGTCTAGATAATAGAATAGGTCCGAAATTTCTACATCCAGGTCCTGGCTTCGGAGGAAGTTGTTTTCCTAAAGACACAAGAGCTTTGAATGCTTCTTTTAAAAAAAATGGTATAAAATCAACACTAATTAAATCAGTTATTGAATTCAATGAAAATAGAAAAATTAATATGGTAAACAAGGTAAAAAGGTTACTAGATTACAGAATAAAAGGAAAAACTATTGCTTTTTTAGGCGTTACTTTTAAGCCTAACACAGACGATGTAAGAGAGTCTTCTAGTCTGGT
>PBGQ01000006.1 GCA_002720125.1 Rickettsiales bacterium
TTTAATTTCAAGCATTTAAATATCTTCTTTTTAATTTAATAACCTCTCCATTCTGGCCTCCTAGGCAGTTTTATTTGATCCTCTTTTACCAACTCTATTATTTTTTCTTTCATTAGTTTCTCAACACTTTTCTTTTCAGTAGAGCCGTTTACTTTTACTCTATATATAGGAACCTCCATCAAACCTCTATGGTCATCTTCTGTCCATGAAGATGGTAGACAAACTCCGTCCAAACCATCTGGAACCCAGTCTTTTTTCTCATACATTGCATTTCTTATAGATTCTCCAGAAAATTTTCCACTTTTCATGGCAATATCCATTGCCTCTTTCATGTAGAATGCTGAACAGATACCTGAAATATAATGAACAGTTCTATAAGATTTTTTATCATTTGAAATTGATGATATTTGTTTAACTAGATTCATTCCATTGGCGTTTTCTCCCCATACTGCCCCAGTTCTTACTGCGAAAACTGTTCCATTTGCTGGCATTCCAGTAGCTTTTATGACTGGAGCATCAATTCCCCATACATTAGTCATAAATTGAGTATCAACTTCGACGGTATCGCATGCTTTCAGGAGTGATATGGTTGAACCTGAAGAATTAGCTAGGTAAGCATAGTTAGCCTGAATTTGTTTTAATGTTAAACATTGAGCCGTAAAGTCTCCGGGAGCAAGAGTATAGTTTATGACAGCCATTACCTCAAAACCTATTTCTTCAGCATACTCCTGACATGCTTGCTTAGGAGCATTAGGATAAGGATGATTGTCTCCCATGTGAACGAATTTTGGTTTACTATCATTTCCTTTATTTTTCCAATCTTTCAAAGCCCATGATATTAATCCCCTACAGGCATCTGAATATGATGGTCCATAAAAAAAATTGTAAGGAGCGGCTTTAAAAGATTTAGGAGCTTGGCCTGTAGGATCAGTTAGCTGCCCTGCGTAAGAACCAGAGAAAAAAGGAATTTTATCCCTTGCAATGGTTTCCATGAGAGCTTCTGTATCGGCAGTTCCCCAACCTTGAACGGCAATAATTTTTAATCTTGATTTCCATCTTTTATATGTTGCTACTGCTCTTGGAGCTTTATAACTATAATCAACCATATCTGATCGAATTTTCTTTCCTTCTATTCCACCTTGTTGGTTTATCCATTTTATGGCATCAGCTACTCCTTCCCCAAAAGGTTTTCCAACACTAGAAGTTGCTCCTGTAAAATCTACCAGATGACCTATAGGAATATCCTTTGCTATCAGAAAAGTTTTGATAAATAAATAAATAAAAAATACCAAAATAAACTTTATATATTTGACTAAGAACATTCTTCTTTCTCCTCTCCTATTAATATGAAAACGGATACAATTTAAACCAAGCCCTTAATTGACCCCATCGATAGGCTAATCCATTAGGTTCAAAAATCAAGAATAATATTATAACTAAACCGATTGAAGCTTCTTTAATAAAAGGCAAAGCGTCTGTTAAGGATAAAAGATTATCCAAGCTAGAACCAGCCAGTGATCTTGTTCCCCAGTCCATTACCTCAGGTAATAAAACCATAAATGCTGCACCCATCATTGAGCCTCTAATTGAACCTAAACCTCCAATAATTATCATTGCAAGAAATGTTATTGAAAGCTGAATATTAAATTCCTCTATAGATACAAAACCTAAATAATGTCCATAAAGAGCACCTCCCAATCCTGCATAAAAAGAAGATATTCCAAAAGAAAGAATTCTATATTTTGTTAAATTGATTCCCATCATCTCCGCAGAAAGATAATGGTCTCTTACTGCAAGGAAAGCTCTTCCATCACGAGACCTCATTAAATTTGTTACAGCTAAAAAACTGACAATTAACCAAAATAGAACTATGTAAAAATATTTTTGATCTGTATCAAAAACCACTCCAAAAAGTTGAAAAGGTTTTGCTAATGCACCATCTACTCCCCCCGTAAACCATGCTGCTCTTGAGAAAAAATCTTGTATGATGAATTGAGCTGCTAGTGTAGCTATAGCCAAATATAAACCTTTTAGTCTTGCAGCAGGTATTCCAAAAAGTATACCTACTAGGGAGGTTAATACTGCAGCTGCTGGAATAGAGAGCCAGACAGGAAAAAATGAAAAATTATTATTTAACCAAACTGATGCAAATGCACCAAAACCAAAAAATGCTGCGTGTCCAACTGATATTTGACCAGTTGATCCGACTAATAAATTTAATCCCAAAGCTGCTATGGCATAAAAACCAATGTTAATTAAAAGAAAAATGATGTGCGAATCAAATAATAATGGACAAATTGAAAGTAATAAAATACCAAAGAAAGTTAGATAAAAGCTAGTTTTGTCCTGAAACATAGTCATATCTTTTTCATACGACGTTCTATAATCACCACAAGGTCTAATATTTTTGAATTGCATACTTATACTCTCTCAATATCCTTGGTTCCAAAAAAACCATATGGTTTAATCATTAAAATAATAATAAGCGCATAGAATGGTGCGATATTGTATAAGTTGCCAATTTTTAAATATTGAACATCAAAGTACTGTGCAATATTTTCAAGTATGCCGATAACCATACCACCTAAAACAGCTCCTAAAATTGAATCCAATCCACCCAAAATAACTGCGGGAAAAACTTTTATTCCTATTATGGAAATACCAGAGGATACTCCATTTACTATTCCGAAAACTACACCAGCTACTGCTGAAACTAAAGCTGATATACCCCATGCAGCTGAAAATACTTCCTTTACTGAAACCCCGAGAGATTGTGCAGCTTGTTGATCAAATGCTGTTGCTCTCATTGCTAGTCCAAGTCGAGATTTTTTAAAAAATATTGCAAAACTGATCATTATGAAAATGCTTATTAATCCGCTCATAATATAAACTGTCTGTATATTTAAGCCTAAGATGGAAATACTTTTACTGGTGAAAATTTCTGGAAATGGTTCAGCAAAAACACCAAACATCCATTTCATTATAGCCTGAAAGAAAATGGATAATCCTATTGTTACCATAATTATAGAAATAATAGGCTCTCCTATTAGTGGTCGTAATACTACTATCTGTATAATAATTCCAAAGATTGTCATAAATATCAGCGTCATAATGAAAGCTGCATAAAAAGGTAATGAAAATTGAGAAAGTAACCACCAACATGCCCAGGCACCTACTAAAAGGAATTCACCTTGAGCAAAGTTCACCACCATACTTGATTTATAAATCAATACAAATGACATAGCTACAACTCCATACAATAGTCCTATAACAAATCCATTTACTAATAATTGAACTAAAAATTCTAATGCCATAAGTTACTCCAATTCTATTATTTCTAAATCTGTTCTAATTCTTTGTTTTCCGCCATCTTGAAGCTGAATCTCTGTGTCTATATCAATAACTTTTTTTTCTGAATATATTGCATTCACAATATCAACATATTTTTCTATTACAAAATTTCTTCTAAGTTTTTTTGTTCTTGTAAGCTCATCATCATCTGCATCAAATTCTTTGTAAAGCAAAACAAATTTCTTTATTTTTTGTTTTTCTGGCAATGTACTATTAACTTTTTCTACTTCTTTTCTGATTAAGGAACTTATTTCTTTTTTTGCAGATAAATCTGAATATGTGGTAAATGCAATTCTTTTATTTTCTGCCCATTTAGATAAAACTGAATACCTGATACAAATAATGGATGCAAGAAAAGGCTTTTCGGATCCTATAACAGCTGCCTCTGCTATATAAGTAGAAAATTTTAATTTATTTTCTATATATTGTGGAGAATATCTCAATTTTTCTGAGGTATATGATAAATCAGACATTCTATCTATAACAATTAAATGTCCTTTCTTATTTATATAACCAGCATCACCTGTGAAAAACCAACCGCCTTTTAAAAAGCTGTCGTTACTTCCAAAATATCCTCTCATAGTATTTTTATTTCTGACTATAATTTCTCCTATCCCTTCTTTATCTGGATTAGAAATCTTTAGATCTATTCCTGAAAAAGGAAAACCTACTGAGTCATAATCAATTTGATTTTTTTTATGTATGGTCCAGGCTCCAAGTTGTTCGGTTTGGCCATATAGTTGTCTTAGTGGAATACCTATGTTTACAAAAAATCTAAATGTATCAGGACCTAAAGCAGCACCTCCAGTCGCAGCTGATTTTAAAAATGAGAAACCCAAGGAATCTCTTAACCATCGATTGATAACAAACTCACAGAATATTTTATTCAAGAAACTATTATTAAGCTCCATGACCTTCATTGATAAATTATAAATAAATCTTTTTATTAATGATGAGTCCATTATTTTAGACCTAATGTCTGCTGCCATTTTTTCCCAAACTCGAGGTGCTAATAATAAAAAAGTTGGGCCTATTTCTCTTAAATCATCCAACAGTGTTTCTTCTTCTTCTACAAAATTTATTTTCATCCTACAAATACACCATTTTGCTATTGCATACTTTTGCTCAATTATCCAAGGAAGAGGTAACACTGAAACATATTCGTCTTTAGAATCTTTAGGGTCCGCTTCTAAATAGCTTATAGAATGATTTATTAACGATCCATGTTCTATAATAGCCAATTTTGGGTGAGAAGTGGTACCAGATGTGGGGCACAGTACACAAACATCATTTTCTGAAATAGACTCAAGATTTTGCTCATGTTTATTAGGAAATTTAGTATCAATTTTTTTTCCTATTTCTTTCAATTCTCGGTATGAAATTAACCTTGAGTCACTATATTTATTCATTCCCCTCTCTTCATCATAAATTATAAGGTCAACTTTATTTTTTGAATCCTTAAGAGATAAAATTTTGTCTGCTTGTTCTTCATCTTCTACAAATATTGTTCTGCAAGAAGAATGTTTTATTAAGTAATCTATCTCATTACCTAAAGCATCAGAGTAAATTCCCATGGGGTTGCACTTAATTGTTTGAGAAGAGATTTCAGCTATAACCCATCTAGGAGTATTATTTCCTAGAAGTCCTATTGTACTATCCTTTCCTATACCTTTTTTTTGTAGACCAAGTGAAATTAATTTAACTTCCTCATCGCATTGCTTCCAGGTTTTTATCCTCCATATACCAAATTTTTTTTCTCTAATTGCAACGTCATTTGGAAATTTTTGACTATTGTAACTGAGATAGTGTGGTATGGTTTTTTTTAAATTCACCAATTTAGTTTTCTCCTAAATATGCTTGCTGTACTCTTTTATTTGTCAAAATTTCTGATGGTATTCCTTCAGCTATCTTTTCTCCAAAATCCAATACTACTACCTTTTTAGAAATATCCATTACAACACCCATATCATGCTCAATCATAACAATGGTAATTCCCCATTCTCTGTTTAAATCAATAATAAATCTTGCCATATCTTCTTTTTCCTCCTGATTCATTCCGGCCATTGGCTCATCTAAAAGTATTAGTTCAGGATTGACAGCTATTGCTCTTCCTAATTCTACCCTTTTTCTTAAACCATATGATAATGTTCCGGCGCTCGCTTTTCTGATATTACTGATTTCAAGAAAGTCTAAAATTTTTTCTGCTTCTATTCTATTTTTTGTTTCCTCATTTTGAACTCCAAATAGCCAAAAGAATGAGCCCGGTAAGAAGTTACTTTTCAGCAAATGGTGTCTGCCAATATAAATATTTTCTAATACTGTCATATGTTCGAACAAAGCAAGGTTTTGAAAAGTTCGACCTATACCTAATGAAGCCCTTTTATTTGGATGAAGTTTTGTTATATTTTGATTGTTAAAGAAAAGACTACCACTATTTGCTTGGTATCTACCAGAAATAACATTAAGCAAAGTAGTCTTTCCTGCACCGTTAGGGCCAATAATAGAAAACAATGTATTCTTGTCTACTTTAAAGCTAACATCTGTCAAAGCTTTTATACCGCCGAAATTTACAAATATATTTTTTAATTCTAACATTTTAATAATCAATTATTTTTCTTACTATTGAAACTCCTCCCACACAAGAAATATTTCTATTTCTAAGTTTTCTTATGTTCTTTAAATCAATTCCTCCCAAGGCTGCTATATTATATTTTAAGTTATTAATATACAAATTCAACAATTGTAATGCTAGCGGTTTTTTCTGTTTATCACTAGTAGTTCTAAATACTGGAGAAATAAAAATTAAGTCTGGTAATAAGTATTTGACCCTACGTATATCTCTTTTTCCATGAAAAGAGCAACTTATTTTAAGATTTTTATATTTTTTTTGCTGTTTTACTCTACTTGAATAATGAACTCCACCTGCAGCTGTAATTAACGCTATATCACTATAATCATAAATATAATAAGGTACTTTTTTTCTCTTACAAAGTTTACTTATTCTTTTTGCCCTACTGTAAATAATTTTTTTACTTTTACCTCTTATTATTAAACCGAAAAATGATTTTCCAGGTAAAATTTTCAAAAATACTTCAATGTTTGAGATATTAGAATCATCAAGAAATATCCAAAAAAGGGTTTTGAAATCGTCTTTATCTCTTTTAAGATACTTTATTTGCCTTCTGATTTGAGATAAGCTGTAACTAGTCATAATTATGTATAAATATATATCAAATAATTATTCAGAACTAAGATTAAATATTAAAAAAATTTGCAAAAGAATAAATCGTGATCCTAATGAAATAAATATTGTAGTAGTTACCAAGAATCAAAAAGTTGAAAAATATAGAGAATTAATAAATTTGGGTCATATTTCTTTTGGAGAAAATAGGTTGGAATCGAGTGAAAAGTGGAAAGAAATTAATAAGGATACAAAACTTCATTTCATAGGAGCACTCCAGTCAAAAAAAGCAAAAAATGTAACCAGATTTTTTGACGTTATAGAAACACTCGATAGTGAAAAAGCTGCGAAAAATATTTCAAATTTTATTCATTCTCTACAATATAAGAGAAAAAAGCCCGAAATTTATATTCAAGTTAATATAGGAGAAGAAGAGCAAAAAAGAGGAATCAAACCAACTGATTTATCACCTTTTTTGAATATGTGTAAAAATAACTATAGATTAGATATCAAAGGAGCTATGTGTATGGCTCCACTAAATAAAGAGCCTGATAAATACTTTTCCTGCATGAAGAATCTATGCAAAAACAATAATTTACATAAGATAAGTATGGGAATGAGCAATGATTATGAGAATGCCATAATCAACGGATCTACTAATGTTAGAATAGGAAGCTTAATATTTAATGAAAAATAAAGAATTGATAAAAAAAACCAAGCATTCAATATACTTAATTAGTGAAGATGTAGTTTTAAATGACTCAATAACTTCTATAGAAAAAATAAATGTAAATTTTAAAATTCAGAGTCTAGTCCTTGATAAAAGAAGGATGTCCATAGATGATATTTATATAGTAGATGATAGTAGTTCAGATTTTTTAGATATTATAAAATTTAATGAAAAAAATATTAACGGAGATATCTTTCTTCTTTCTAACAACTCCAATTTTGATTTCAGTAAATATAAAAAACTAAAAGTTTTTTTTAAACCTTTTAGACTTTTCTCACTTTACAAGGAACTTAAACAGGTTATTCAACATAGAGAAAGTTATTTTCAAAAATGGTATTTAGAAAAAAGTAATATTATTTTAAAAGAAAATGCTAAAAAAATAGTATTAACGGAAAAAGAGTATGATTTAATTAGATTATTAGCAAGTGATTCATCGAGAATTTTTGATAAGGATACATTGTTAAAAGAAGTATGGAAAATTAATTATAAGCTTAATAAACCTGAAACAAGAGTAATAGAAAGCTTAATTTCCAGATTAAGAAAAAAATTAAACTCGCATTTATCTTCTCCCAAAATTATTGCAACAAACAAAGGTTATAAAATAAAAACTTAGTAATCTCCTGGTCTTCCGGATTTGGGTATTTTTTTAAGTTCCCTTTTTTTATAGGGGCCTAGAAATGCATTTTTACTATTCCTCATATCCTCAGTAAATGAAAAGAATGGTACGTTTTCTATCTCTTTTAATTTTAGTCTATTAATTTTTTTTACTTTAACATTAGTATTATTTTTGTTCCTATCTGTGATTTTCCATTCTAGTATTTCACTATTTCTTTTATTGCTAAAACTAATTCTTAATCTTCCTTCGTAGTTTTTTTTTTTTGGAAGATATATCGTAAAAAGTAATATCCTTAGTGCTCTCTTTTGTAACTTCTATCTCTCTTGAGTCTTTTAGATTTATAGGGTTTAGAATTGAATTTAAAATTCCTTTATCCATTGGTAAATATGTTGTCCTATCATACTGAGCATCATGAAAAATAAGCCATTTTCCAGTCCCAACTATTACTAAATTGTTAGGAGGTTGAAATTCAGTTCTCACTTTTCCTTTTCCACCCAAAATCATCCACCCCTCAATAGTTTTATTTTGTTGAGTAGTCTGCTGAAAATGTATTTCTAAGGGAAATAGCATTTCTAACTTTTCAATTAATTCTTCATGAGTTTCTATTGCGTAAATTTTATAGCTAAATACTATTATTAAAAAAAGGTATGCCGTAATTTTTTTTTTCACTTATTCATCTCTGTTAATTAAAACTTCTCTTCTTCCCATGGAATTAGGTGAACTAACAATACCTTTTTTTTCAAATAAATCTACTATTCTTGCTGCTCTGTTGTATCCGATAGCAAAATGACGCTGTAAAAAACTAGTGGAAACCTTTTTTTCTTTAATTATTAAGTTTAATGCACTATCATATAGTGGATCAATATCCCCATTAGTATTGTCTTGCACATTTATATCATCTTCTTTATTTTCAGTTATGTGATGAAGATATTCGGGTTCTCCTTGCATTTTCATATGGTTTGTAACTTTTAAAATTTCTTGATCACTTACAAAAGGACCATGTATTCTTTCAGTTTTTCCCCCTCCACTCATATAAAGCATATCTCCTTTTCCTAAAAGTTGTTCTGCTCCTTGTTCGCCTAAAATGGTTCTTGAATCAATTTTAGAAGTTACTTGAAAACTTATTCTGTAAGGCAAATTTGCTTTAATAGTTCCGGTTATAACGTCAACTGATGGCCTTTGTGTTGCTAAAATTAAATGTAATCCTGCCGCCCTTGCTTTTTGTGCCAAAGATTGAATGGAAAGTTCTATTTCTTTACCAGCTGTTAGCATAAGATCTGCCATTTCATCAACTATTATAACTATAAAAGGTAGAGTATTTAATTCTATNTCTTTATTCTGATATATAGGTTTTCCAGTAACACTATCAAAACCTATCTGTACCTTCTTTACTAATCTATCATCTTTGTAAATACGTTTTGATATTATATTATTGTAACTTTCAATATTTCTTACACCTAANGTGGTCATTTGTTTATACCTATCATTCATTTCACGAACAGCCCATTTTAATGCTGAAATAGCTTTTCTCGGCTCTGTAACAACTGGATGNAGCAGATGTGGTATTCCATCATACACTGATAATTCGAGCATCTTAGGGTCAATCAATATAAATTTACAATCTTCTGGCCCGTATTTGTATAGTAAAGATAATATCATAGCGTTAATAGATACTGATTTTCCCGAGCCCGTTGTTCCAGCTACCAATATATGAGGCATANTACTCAGATCAGCTATTATTGGTTTGCCGGCAATATCCTTGCCAAGAGCCAATGATAAACCTCTATTATTATCAAAAACTGTAGAATTAATTATTTCTTTCAAAGAAACCATTTCTATATTTGAATTAGGTAACTCTATACCTATAGCATTCTTCCCATATACAACTGAAACCCTAGCTGATTTAGCACTCATAGACCTTGCTATGTCATCGGATAGGCTTATTACCCTAGAGGATCTAGTTCCTGGAGCTGGTTCTAGCTCATATCTAGTAACAATAGGACCTTCTTTAACACTTACAATGTCACCTCTTATTCCATAATCTTCTAGTACTTTCTCAAGGTTTTTTGAATTTAAATTAATATTTTCAGATTTCTTTATTTTATTTTTTGGTGGATTATCTAAAAATTCTATGATCGGCAATTCAAAATTATCATATTTCTTTTTCTTTTCTTTATTTATTGTTTTGTGAGTTGTCTTTCTGATTTTTTTTCCTGCCAGCATAGAAGGTTTTCTTTTAATAAAAACTGTAACGATTAGAATTAAAAAACTTAAAAAATAATTACAGATTCTAAATATTGAAATATAAAAACTTTTAAAGCTCTTTGAAATACTAAGTAAATAAACATTTAAAAAGATTAAAAGGTTTATTATATGAAAGTAGTTCTCATACAAAACAAAAGAACTTGTATTTTTAGTCAACAAAGAAAGTAAAATTTTACCTAAAATACCAGAATTGATTTGTATATAATTAAAAGAAAGAGACAACATAAATATAGAAAGTAAGTTGATTATGGCTCTAAAAAATAAACTTGTTGGCTTTATTTTGTGGAAGATTATTAGTCTTATTAATAAAAGCAAAGAGACAATTACTAACCAACTACAATATCCGAAAACAAAAAATAAAATAGCACTTAGAGTTGCCCCAAAAATTCCGAGAGCATTAGATGGCGGTTCATCTGTTGCTGTAAATGGTGAAGGATCAAANGAATTGTATGAATATAATGATATAAAAATGAGAAAACTTAAAATAAGAAAAGATAATACCAAGAAAATCTTTACTATTATTTCTTTGTAAGAAGTTTTATTTTTTTTATTGACTACTGACACTTTATGATCTCATNAATCTTATCAATAGCATTTTTACATTTCTTAAAGTTATGCACTAATGATATCCTAATAAAATTCTTTCCAGGATTTTTTTTGTTTCCTTTTGACAAATATTTTCCTGGCATTACCTTTATTTTATATTTTGAATAAAGGTTTTTTGTAAACTTTTCTCCATCCTTAACATTTATCCAGAGATAAAAACCAGCTTCAGGTTTTTTGTAAAAGCTGTATTTAGAAAATATTTTATTTGCATAATTAATTTTCCTTTCATATTCTTTTCTATTGTCAACAACATGTTTATCATCATCCCATAACTTTGCTGATGCTAGTTGTATTGGAATTGGTATTGAAGGAGCTGAATAGCTTCTTAGTCTCTTGAATAAAGAAATAATTCTCTTATCTCCTACTACAAAACCTGACCGCATGCCAGCTACATTAGATCTTTTTGACAATGAATGATAAATTAGAATATTTTTAAGCCCATTACCTATTTCTTCACATGCTTTAATAGCCCCCTTTGGAACATCATGATAATAAATATCACTATAACATTCGTCTACAACCATTACGGAATTATATTTTCTTATTAGTTTTATAATGTCTTTCATATATTGAAAATTAATAATTTTCCCCTGAGGATTTGAAGGTGAACAAAGATAAACAAGAGATTTCTTTTTACTTAATCTTTTCTCTAAGTCCGAAAGATTAAAAAAAGAGCTTTCAGTATTATTACGTCCTAAATATTCTACACTAGATTTATGTATTAAGGACGATGCTATATAAGCTTGATAGAAAGGGTTAGGCACTATTACATTTTCAAAATCTAGAGTGATGGCTATAGAAAATAGGCCCTCTCTTGTACCTGAGAGTGGAAGAACTTCATCAACTAAAAAATTTTTTTTTAAGTTAAAGCGTCTTTTTAACCAATTTTTATAAGATTCTCTTAATTCTTTTATGCCCGCAACTGGTGGATACAAATGCCATTTATTACCTGCTTCTATGAGAATTTTTTCTACAAAATCTGGTATTTCATGATAGGGTTGGCCTATAGACATATCTAAAGTATTTTTTTTATTCACGTCAATTGCTTCAGATAACAATCTCCTCAGCCTTTCAAAAGGGTAATCCGATAATTTTTTAATATGATTATTTAAATATATCATTATTCTTATAAATTTATTATATTTTCGCACTTTTCTGCAATACTTAACAATTTTTTCTCTTTCCCTGAACTTGCTAAGATTGATAAAGAAAGCCAGTTGTGCCGTTTTAAAATAATAGGAATACTAATAGCGCACATATTTATTATATTTGCAATTCTAGTATTATCTAATACTTTGATATTAGCTACATTATAATCAACAGGCTTTTTTAATGTCTCCATTGCAGGAGGATGCATGCTTAAAGTAGGGAACATCAAAACATCATACTTTTTTGTCTTTTCTCCAATAACTTTCTTAAAATATTTTAATTTATCTTCTATCTTCAACTTATTTTGTTTTTTTAATTTTCTCCCTAATATTAACCTTTTTTGAACATTAGGATCTATGCCAGAAATATTACCTTTGAATATCTTATTCCAATATCTCCAAGCATCATAATTTACAATTGACCCATTTTCTGAAATGTATTGATTTATTTCATTAAATTCTGGGATTTCTAAATATTCTAATTCTATTCCGCTTATAACAAATTTATTAAAAATTTCATAAAACTTACTTTTGTTTTTATTTTCTAATTTTTCTAATGTAAAATCTACTACTACCATTGCTTTTATTTTATTATCTTCTATGGAATAGTGGTTACTTTCTCTTTTGGTGAAAATATCATATACCAATTGAATATCCTTAACACACTTTGATATTATTCCCACAGTGTCATAGCTCTTTGACAACGGAAGTATTCCTTTAGTAGAAACCTTACCCAATGATGGTTTAAAGCCTACCAAATTATTCCAAGCAGCTGGAATTCTTACGGACCCAGCTGTATCTGTCCCTATAGCTAAAGGCACAAGATTATTTGAAACCGCAGTAGCAGAACCAGTACTAGAACCTCCAGCAGCAAATTCTTTGTTCTTAATTATTATTTTTGGTAAAGGATTGTATCTATTTGTACCTATGCCTCCAAAAGCCAATTCTACCGTACCTGTTTTTGCTAAGGAAATTAATCCTGCATTTTTTGCTAACCTTACCACTGTAGCATCCCTAACTTGTGCATTCTTTCTCCAGTTATAAACTTTTTTTGAGCCTGCAAATGCAGGGTTTTGCTCAATATCTATCATGTCCTTCCAAGCCATGGGTATTCCATCTAATATACCTTTTCTTCTTCCTTCTTTTTGTCTCCTCCAAGATCTCATAGCTTCATTTTTTGCTTTAGATATCATTAAATTAACAAAACTCGATTTGATATTGTTGTCATTGCTTCTGTAAATGCTTATATAATATTCAAGTAAACTAATAGGATCTAATTTTTTAGATTCTAGTAAATAGCCTAATTCATATGCACACAAATTTTTTAAATCTTTTGCCATAATCTAAATTATTATTATATTTATAATATATTATGTATAAAAATTTTGATATAATTATAGCAGGTTCAGGTTTAGCAGGGTTAACTTCTGCAATAGCATTATCCAAGATTGGCTATAAAATTGGACTTGTAGATCCCAGACCTTTTAAAGATTTCTTAAAAAAAACGTATGATTTTAGAACTACAGCTTTATCTTACCAGGCAGCAGAATTTTATAATAAAATTGAATCCTGGAAACATATAAAAAAGTACACCTGTCCAATTAGAAACATTCTTGTAGAAGAACCGACTTCTGGAGCTTATTCTTATTTAAATAAAAAAAATCTGTCAGACAGCACTCTTGGTTTTATGATACAAAATAAAAACCTCTTCAAAGTATTGTTGAGTATTGTAGAAAAAAATAATAATATCATAAAGATAGACGATAAAATAATACATTTTAATAGAAAAAAAGATAAAATATTTATAGATTTAGAAAAAGAAAAATTATGCTCTTCATTGTTAATTGCTGCTGATGGAAAAAATTCATTCATAAGAAAAACCACTAATATAAAAACATTTTATAAAGACTATAAACAAAAGGCTTTCATTTTTAATATTAAACATCAATATTCTCACAAAAACCTTGCAACAGAAAATTTTTTAGAAAGTGGACCACTAGCATCCTTACCTTTGTTAATTAATAAGTCTACTAAATATTCCTCTATAGTATGGTCTTGTAATATGCCTTATTATTACCAGTTCTTAAAAAGTAAAAGAAAATCTTTAGAAATGCTCATTAAAAGAAACTTAAATAAATGTTACGGAGATCTAGAAATAATATCTCCAATAAGTAGTTGGGATTTATCTCTTACTAATGCTAGTAAATATGTAGACCATAGAATATTGTTGATAGGAGATGCAGCTCATGCAATTCATCCTATAGCTGGACAAGGTTTTAACTTAACCATAAGAGGTATTAATAGGTTTTATGAAACAGCTTCTACTAATTATAAAGATAATCAAGATTTAGGTTGTGTCAATAATCTAATGAGTTACAACAATGCTCATTACCTCGATGCAAAATTACTCATAATGGCTACAGATAGACTTAATTTTTTATTCTCAAATAATAATATTGTTTTGAGGGTATTAAGAAGGAATGGTATCAAAGTTTTTAATCGAATTAATCTTTTAAAGAGCGTATTCAAAAATTATGCTTCTCATGGAAAACTATCTATTACATAATTTATAAAATTTTCCTTGCTTCTTCTGGTAACAATATCGGTATACCATTTTTAATGGGATAAGCTAATTTTGCTTCTTTGCTTATTAATTCTTTTTTATTACTATCTAATAATAATTCTTTCTTTGAAATAGGGCAAACTAATATTTTTAAGAGATTTTTGTCAAAGATATCATCACTGTCTTTTTTCATAATTAAATATCAATTAATACTTTCATTTTCTATATCATTTTTATTAGAGGCATACATCTTAAGTAAAGAAATGAGAATATCAAATCTACTTTTTCCACTAACAGCTTCCAGTATAGCTTGTTTTTCGTTTGGTTTAAAAGAACATATTTGAGGAATTGATGCAAGTATCTGTTCAGATGAAATTTTTGATATCTCGGAAAAGTCTACGTTAATATTATTTTTTTCAAAGTATATTCTGAGATATTTCAAAAGCTCAGAGATATCTATATTAGATTTTTTTTCTTGTAGATCCTCTAAGTAAGGATCCCAGTCAGGAATTATATTTCTATAACCATTGATAAGTTTTAACTCTTGCTTTACTCTAAATCTTAATACTCCAGCTAGTTCTATCAAAAATCTTCCGTCAGCTGTTTCTGTAAAAGACATTATTTTTCCTGCACATCCTACAGGATAGATATCTGTTGTAGAGTTATTTTTACCAGAAAAGGGTTGTATCATTCCTATCATTCTATGCTTACTGAGCACTGACTCGACCATAGCAATATATCTTGGTTCAAATATATTAAGCGGTAAAGTTCCAAATGGAAGAACAATTGCTCCTGGCAAGGGAAATATTGGTAACTGATTTGGTAAATCTAATTTCTGGAAATTTTTTATCATGTTATTTAAACAATGTATTAGACAATTTTGTTCTTCCTTCAACCACCAAATCATTATTGTTTCCTAAATAAGAAAAAAGCGTTAATAGTTCACGTTTTGCAATGCCTTCATTCCAGCTTTTATTTTTGGAGATTATAAACAATAAATGTTCAATAGCTTCACTATAATTTCTTTTTAATATGCAGTTTCTAGCAATCTGCATTCTAATTTCTAAATCATTTGGTCTTTGATCTAAATCTTCATCGCTTAACCTTCCGATCTTATCTTTTATTACTGAAAAATATTCTTTAGCTTCTATCAATGATTTGATTTCTATAGTATCCTTAATATCCTCTTCCATTTGACTAAGCAATTCTTCTAATTCTTTTATCTTATTTAACTCTAAAAAACATTTGCCCAAGCCATTTAAAGATTTTATAAGCTCATTTCTAGGCAAATTAGATGAAATAAGACCTGAAAATTCATTTATAGCTTGGTCATATTCTTTTGCCTCAAGTTTTCTTTCTGCCTCACTGACTAATTTCTTTATTTCTTCTATTTCGTTTTGTGAGTGTGATGCAATATTAATTAATTCGTCAAAGAAATTTAAAATTTCATTGTGAGACTTTAGTCCAGCAAATCCGTTAGCTGGTTTACCCTGAAAAAAAGCCATTACAGTCGGAAGTGATTGAATTCTTAGTTGTTGAGCTAACTCCTGGTTTTCGTCTACATTGATTTTTATCAACTTTACTTTTCCTGCATTCTTATTTGTAATCTCTTCTAAAATAGGTGTTAATTGTTTACATGGATTACACCAAGGTGCCCAAAAATCCACTACTATAGGCTTATCCTTTGACTGCTCTATCACTTTTTCTATAAAAGTAGAGCTATCTGCGTTTTCTATAAGATTTGCAGTTAGTTCAGTTACCATAAAGTTACTCTTCTATAAATCTTCATAAGTAAAAACCTTTCCACAGTATGGGCAATCAGTATTAGTACCTCTAGTAATTTTTAAATATATTAAAGGATGTTTATTATCTGCATAATCTTTATCGTCTCTACCTACAGAACCATCACACGATACTTTTTTAGTTTCCTGATTTTCCGACATTTAATAATATTAATATCTATTAAATTATTTTCAATATTATAATAATAAGTACAAAGCATATCTATATGATTTTTTTTAATTATATGTTAATCTATATGTAAAGCGGGTGTAGCTCAGGGGTAGAGCACAACCTTGCCAAGGTTGGGGTCGAGGGTTCGAATCCCTTCACCCGCTCCATTAGTTATTAAGATGAATTATAAAAATATTTTTCTAATATCACGTTTATTATTCCTTGCCTTCTCCCTAATATTAGTTAATTGTTCAAAAAATACGGTAAGAATAGAAAATGTAGACTCTGACTTAGAAGAACAAGAGGCTATTTTACAGAAAAAAATACTTATAGAACAAATGGCTGATTCGGCTAAAATTCTACACAACATTTCATGGCCTGTATTGAAAAAAAATAAAGAATTTTGCAACACAAGTAATAACTTTTCTTTTGGATTTTTATTTGCTACTGCTAAAGACCTTGCCCCTAAAGATTTTCCTTTATATAAAAAAATTTTTAATAGCAATATAAAAAAAAGTATTTTTGAAGACTATGGTACAAAAAGTTTTCCAGTAGTTATTTCAATTGCAAAAAATAGTCCGGCACAAGATGGTGAATTACTAGAGAATGATATTATTTTAGAAATCAATGCAGAAAATACTTCAAACTTTAGAAAAAAATTATCAGAGATGCTTTCAAAAAGAAGATTGCTAAGTATGAAAATACTTCGGAATGGGGAAATAATTGAAAAACAAATGTTAGGTATTAAAATTTGTAATTATAATATTCAACCTTTGCCATCGGCTATGCCCAATGCATTTGCTGATGGAAAAAAAATTTTCGTAACTTTAGGAGCAATTAAGTTAGCAAATACAGTTGATGAGTTAGCTTTCCTTATAGGTCATGAACTAGCTCACAATATTTTCCATTACAAATCAACAGGAAGCAATGAAGCTTTAACGCACTCAATAAAGTATGATGATAGACCAAAAATTAGAGACTTAAAATCTATCCTAGTTTATTCAAACCAAAGGAGAGAAATAGAGGCAGATATTAAAGGACTGGAATTAGCTTATAGGGCTGGGTTTGATTTAAAAAACGTTAATGACTATTGGCGGAGACTGTCTGTATTTTATCCCGAATTAATAAAAAAATCTTCTATTTATCATAAGGGAAACGCTTACCGAGCAAGTCTTATAAAAAAAACACTCGAAAGAATAAAAGAGAATTATGAAAAATAAAAAAAATAATTTTTCTTATTATTTATTTGATTGGGCTAATTCTCCATTCTCAACGGTAGTAATAACATTTATTTTTTCTAGTTATTTTGTAAATACAATATCTGAGAATAAAATAGAGGGAACTTCTATGTGGGGCTGGACAATTGCACTTTCTGGATTACTTCTAGCTTTTTTTGCTCCCTTGTTAGGGTATTTGGGAGATATAAAAAAAAATATATCCAAGTACTTCCTTATAATTTCTTCTCTGATAGTGGTAGTATTATGCTGTTGTCTTTGGTTTGCCAAAGCATCATCTAGCTATATTTATTTTACTTTAATTATAATCTTTATTGCAAATTCCTTATTTGAGATAGGTCAAATTTTCTACAATTCAGAAATTCTTAATTTTAAAAAAAAATTACCTTTAGGAGAATTTTCTGGTAAAGCATGGGCGTCTGGTTATTTAGGAGGGATCTTATGTCTAGTATTGATTTTATTTTTGATTATACTTCCCAACAATAATTTATTGGGTCTAAATAAGGAGGAATTTGAGCATATTAGGATATGTGGTCCTGTTGTAGGTGTTTGGTTTCTTATTTTTAGTTTGCCTTTCTTATACAAAATAACTAGGAGCAATACTATCCTCAAAAAAGATAATAAGAAAAACTTTATAAAAAGTTTAAAATCTAATGTTAGCAATAAGAATAAATTAAACTTTTTAATTGCTAGAATGTTTTACACAGATGGCTTAATTACATTATTCAGCTTCGGAGGTATTTATGCGTCAGGAACATTCGACTTTAGTTTTAATGACATCATTATTTTTGGTATAGCAATAAATATATCAGCTGCTTTAGGCTCATATTCCTTGGGTTATTTGGAAGATAGGATTGGCATAAAAAAAGTAATCATGATTTCTCTTTGTTCACTAATAATTATATCTTTTGTCATTTTGATAATAAGTAATAAAAGCTTGTTCTGGTTGCTTGGAATTTCAATTGGTTTTTTCATCGGATCTATACAATCAAGCAGTAGGACAGCTATTATAAAATTAAGTAGTCAAGAACAATTAAAAAGCATGTTCGGTCTATATGCGGTATCCGGAAAAATAACGAATTTTTTAGGCCCTTTTTTTGTCGCTGTTGCTACTAATTTATTTGATAGCCAAAGGATGGGCATGTCTACTATCCTAATATTTTTAGTTATAGGTACGATTATTCTCAGTAGAACAAGGATATAGCTCTTGATAAAATTCTAATGACTAAAACATCTATTTCTAGTAAATACCATAGAAATATTTGCTTCATTAACAGCATCAATTACTTTTTGGTCGTTTATAGATCCTCCTGGCTGAATAATACTTTTAATACCGACTCTTTTTGCAATTTTTATACTATCTGTAAATGGGAAAAAAGCATCAGAGGCCATTACACAATTATTTAAATTATATTCTCTTTTAGTTTCATCATTATGTGTTCTAGATGATTTTTGAATTGCAAACCTTACGGAATCTATTCTACTAGTATTCCCCGAACCTATACCAACAGTCGTTTTATTTTTTGAAATTACAATAGCATTTGATTTAACATGCTTTACGACTTTATAAGCAAATATCAATTCTTCAATCTGCTTATTGGTAGGTGATTTTTGAGTAACAATATCTAACATTTTTTTATTAATATTTATTTTATCAAAATCCTGAACCATGAAACTATTTGGAAATACTGATATATGCCTTGTACTAGGAGATAAAAAACTTTTTAAATTTTTAATTTTAATGATCCTTAAATTTGATTTTTTTGAAAGTATTCTTAGTGCATTATCACTAAAAGAAATTGAAGCCACTACTTCTAGAAAGATACTTGAAATCTTTTTAGCCAGATTTTCATCAACCTTCCTATTAAATAACACCACTCCGCCAAAGGCACTTAATGAATCTGCTAGAAATGATTTTTGCCAAGCCTTGTTTATACTGTCAGCTTCAGATACCCCACATGGGATAGAATGTTTAATAATAACAGATGTTGGTTTTTTAAATTCTACAATTAAATTTAAAGCTGTTTTGAGGTCATTGAGATTATTATAGGAAAGATCTTTACCACCTAGCTTTTCATAAAATGCATCATATTTAACATCTGATTTTTTATACATCTCTGCCTTTTGATGAGGATTTTCTCCATATCTAAGATTTAGCGATAAGTCCCCCATTAATATATATTTCTTATTCGATCTATTTGAAACATTTTCATTAAACCAATTAAAAATACTGTGATCGTAGTAAAGCGTCCTTTCAAATACTTTTAATGCTAAATACTTTCTTAACTCAATTGATATTCCTCCAAATCTCTCTATTTCTAAACAAATTTTCTTATAATCTTGTGCATCGATTACTACAGCTGTTGATTTAAAGTTCTTCGCTGCCGCTCTTATCATTGATGGACCACCGATATCAATATTTTCAATAGCTTCATCTATGGAACTCTTTTTTCTTATGGAGTCCTCAAAAGGGTAAAGATTAACTACCACAAGTTCGATTTTTCTTATTCCATTTTTTTTCATTTGATTGAGATGTGATTTTTTAATTGGGTCAGCTAATATTCCACCGAATATAGTAGGATGAAGTGTTTTTACTCTACCATCTAATATTTCAGGATAGCGAGTAAAATCTTCAACTTTTGTTGCTTTTATTTTGTTCTTTCTTAAAATTTTAAAAGTATTTCCTGTAGATATTATGTTAACGCCTAAACTTCTTAATTTTTTAGCAAAAGAATTTATATTTTTTTTATTTGATACCGATATCAAACAATTTTTTACTTTTATGATATTATTCATCTTTATCCCTTATTATATTAAACAAACTTTCTCTGATGTTATGCTGCTGACCGTTACAAAGATTTTCTAACGATATTAATTTTTTTTTAATTTCATTTGTTTTAAAAATCTTACTTTTTACTATGAAGAATCCCTTTTCATTTAGATCTAACTTTTTTTCTGTTTTTCCAAATAGGTTCTCGTGTAGTTTTTCTCCTTTTTTTAAGCCCGTATATTTTATTTTTATATCTTTATCTAACATCAAACCAGCTAGTTTAATCATCTGCTTGGCTAAAGTGTCAATTTTTATTGATTTTCCCATGTTTAGAACACTTATACTACCTTTAATATTATAAGTTGCATACAATTGTTCAAAGGTAGTAGTTAGAACTAAATCAACTGCTTCTTCAATTGTCATGAAAAATCTTGTTACGTTTCTATCAGTTACTGTAATAGGTCCACCTTCTTTTATCTGATTTTTAAAAAAAGGTACTACAGAACCAGTAGAACCCAATACATTACCAAACCTTACTGATATAAATCTACTTTTGCTTTTAGTAAATTTATCTTTAGACTGAATAATCATCTCAGCAATTTTCTTGGTTAGACCCATTACACTAGAGGGGTCTACTGCTTTATCTGTAGATATTAAAACGAAGCATTTGCATTTATACTTTTCAGCCATATTAGATAAAAAATAGGTAGCGAGGACATTAGTTCTTATGGCTTCTGAAATGTTATCCTCACAAATTGAAACATGCTTGAGTGCAGCAGCATGAAATATAATATCAGGGTTAAATTTATTAAAAATTTTTTCTATTTCATTATTGTTTCTAATATTAGTGCATAGAAATTTAGTTTTTGACAGACTAAATTTTTCACCAATCTTCAATCTTAAATTGTAAATTGCATTCTCTCCAGCATCTAGTAAAAGTATTTTTTTTGGATTTAAATCATGAATTCTGTTTGCTAATTCACTTCCAATTGTTCCAGCGGCTCCTGTTATTATTACAACTCTACCTTCGATAAATTTTTTAATTTTATTTGTATCTAATCTATTTTGTCTTCTTCCTAATAAGTCTTCAAGACTTATTTCTCTTACCATTGTTCCTTGCTCTAAACCTTCAATAATTTCATCTGGATCAGATGCTCTTCCAACTTTTAGTCTTTTCTTTTCAGCTATCTTCAATATTTCTGAAATATTGTTCTCAAGCATAGAATTAGATGTAATTACAAGTCTCTGCAGAGGTATTTTCCTATTTATTAAATTTGTAATTATTTGTTCTAAATTTTTTAGGATACCTAATACTTTTATTCCTCTAATAACTAAAGCTTTATATTCTGAGTCATTTTCTGTAATAAGACCTATCACTTTGTATACACTATTTTTTTTTTCGGCTGCTCTAATGAATGAGTCTGCATTATCTCCAAAGCCCAACAATAGTACTGGAATTTTTTTAAGATTTCCTTTATCTGAATAAGAAAATTTCTCTATAATAATTCTGTATATTACTCTTGCACTACTTGTTATTATTAATAAGGTTATAAAATTGTAGACTATAACTAATCTTGGAATATTCTCTAATCTATTAAATATAAAAATAACTATAAAAATACAAATGTTTGCCAATAGACAGGCCTTTGCTATAGGCCATATGTCAGTAATTGACATATATCTCCAGGGTCTTTTATAAATATTAAAAGAATAGAAGATTATTGGTAAAGTTAGTCCAGCAATTAAAGTCTCTAAATATATTTCTTCTAAATAATCTATTCTTAAATAGTTTGAAAGGTTTAAAGAAATAATGCTACTTACTAAGTCAAGAAAGATTACTACAAAAAGCTTAATTTTAATTATATTTTTCATTATTAAATTTCTCGACTTTTAGATTTTGAAAAATGATTTATAAAAATTAAACACCAGGCTAAAGACAGAAAAAGAAAAGCTACATTGTTTTTGTATAACACTGATAGTAAACAGAAAAAAAATAATCCTAAAGAAATTGTTATAATGTAATAACATGTTTTGGAGTGACTGTTCCCTTTCTTTACAAAAATTTGATAGAAATGGTCATTGTGCGACTGCCAAAATTTCTTTCCATTAAATATTCTTTTAAGCAGTGTAATTGTTGTATCTAGGAAATAATACATTGACAAAATAATTGCAGCACACCAATAACCTTTGAGCGTAAGTTCTATTAGAAAATAAATCATCAAAAAACCCAATGGAATGCTACCTGCATCACCTAAAAAAATCTTTGCCGGGTGCCAGTTATAAAAAAGAAATCCGAACATTACTCCAAGTATAATCAGATAATGATTTATATTATCGAAAAGAAAAATAGATTCTAGGATTATCAACGCCAACATAATAAATATTACCTGTATTGACGTGATACCATCAATACCATCCATAAAGTTAAAACCATTAATGAACCATGTAATTCCAATTATTGCAAAGACATAAATTGCTAAGTATATATGATTTTCTAGTTCAGGAAGCTGCTCTTTTACTCTATCAATTAAATAGTTATGTACATACAAAAAAACACACAGCATATGAAATAACAACCTAATAGTCGCATTAATATTTTTTATATCATCTAATAAAGATATAGCGAACAACATTATAAACACTGAGTAACAAGTAAAGCTAAAACTTATTTTTGAATATAATCCTAACGAAAGTATTAACAAAGTTATTATTATGCCTCCTCCAAGTGCTACTGGAAAGTTATGATTAGACCTAGGGTTAGGAATATCTACTAAACCTAATCTTAAAAAAAAGGGTTTTGCTAAAAACGTAATTAAAAGAGTTGTTAGTAAGGAAGTGAAAAATAATGAGAAGTTTAAATTTGATAGAAACATATAAGTTATTTTTTCAATATTAATTTTTAAAAAAATTCGTTAAATTCACTAGTTATATTGTGCTACAATAAAAAATAATTTTAGTATAGGAAAAAATGACCAAAATTGTATCTAGTTGTTTTATGCTTGGAAGTAATAAACAGAACCTTTCAAATATCTGCAAAGAAAATCCAGATTGGAATTATGGAAAACTGCTTAAGAAAACTGGAATAGAAAATAGACATATTCTAAGTAAAAATGAGACTCCTGAAGAACTTAGCATAAAAGCTGCAGAAGAATGCATTGTGAGTTCCGATAGCAAACATATTGACGGTGTAATTTATGTTTCTCAATCGCCATCTTCACCACTACCAACAAGAGCTTGTATCATTCAAAATGCACTAAGAATTTCAAAAAACTCTCTAGCCTTTGATATTAATCAAGGATGTTCTGGATTTATATATGCACTATCTCTTGCCAACTCCTTAATCATCAATAAAGAAGCAACTAGAATTTTAATTATATGTGCTGACTATTATTCTAAATATATCTCAGAAGATGACAGAACCTCNAGACCAATTTTTAGTGATGCAGCTGCAGCAGTTATTATAGAAAATTCTGTAAATTGTAAGATCGGNCCTTTTGTTTTTAAAACTGATGGTGCTGGAGCAAAGCATCTTACAGTAAATAAAAAAGATGGTAAGGAAAAATTATTTATGGACGGGCCAGAAGTATTAAAGTTTTCNCTTAATTCAGTTCCTGATGCTACACATGAGTTACTTAATAAGGCGTCAATGACATTAGATGACATTGATTTATTTATCTTTCATCAGGCTAGTGCGGTAGTATTAGATAGATTACAAAAAAAGTTAGGAATTTCTAATGACAAATGGGTAAAAATAATAAAAGATTTAGGAAATACAGTTTCCGCTACTATACCAATAGCAATTAGTACTCTGAAAAAAGAAAATAATTTTAAAAATAAAAAAAACTACATGTTAATGGGTTTTGGAGTGGGCTTGTCTGTGGGCGGATNCATACTATCAACTTGATATAGCTAATTTATTCTTCTGAGCCCCCAAAGAACCTCTGTTTTTTTATTAGTTGTCTCACCACTAATTATTAATTGAGAAGTATTCAACTGAGTTCCTTCATCATCTATAAAAATACTTTGTTCTAAAGTTAGCTTACCTTCTCCATTACTAACAAAATTCCAACCTTGATCGCTGATAAGTATTAAAGCAGATTTTTTATCTCTTGATAGAGTTACCTTTATGCCAGGATTAAAATGAATTCTAATATCAAAGTTTTTTAATCTTTCTGAATGTATGGAATCCATAATAGCAATATTATTCCCATCGTTACCTAACTCTATAGTTCTTCTGCAAATACTAGAGAACCTATGATAATAACCATAATGTGTAAGCTCAACTACTTCTGCNCCATCTCTATTATAGCGTTTGGATTGTGAAGCTTGATGCTTATCTTCATTTAAAAAAGGACTTATATTTTCGATAGTCAAAGAAGAATTAGCTGTACTAGATTGAATAAGTTTTTTCCAGGATCTATTTTTTCCAAAAAATGTTCCGCAGGATCCCAAAAGTCTATATTTTCCTATTAAAACTTCTATTGCGTGTGGTGCGGTTGACAACATTTTTTCTTCACTACAAAGAGTGTCAATAAAAATGCAAACATCTTCTTTTTGTAACTTCTCAAACCCACTCTTATATAAACTTTTAGGGCCTTTTGCTCTAGCTTTACCATCTGCAGCATTTAGAATTTTATCTATAACTTTTTTTTCTCCTGTTTTAGAACCGTTAAACATAACTAATGTTCCTTTTTGATTTCTAAAGAATCTAGTGGCATGAGATATTTTTTTAATAATTGATAATATGAAATCTGGAACTTCTAAATTAGTAGATATCAAACTATCTCTGATAGTTATTAGATCAGCTAAAACACAGAGTTGAACGAAAGGACTCCTGCTTGCGTGTACTCCTTCCTCATTAAAATTTTTAGCAACCTCATCTTCTAAGAATTTAATGAATCTTTTAAATGCCTTATCATTTTTTTCAAAACTAACCAAGCTAATCATTAATCCTTTTACTATTTGAATAATTTTAACTGAACTCTCATCTATTCCAAATTCCTTTTCCAGAAGATTAAAATATTTTTTATTAGATAATCTAGTTAGATGCTTAATTTGCTTTAATAAACTTTTTATTATTAAATCAGAAAAGTTTTTATCTTTTTCAGCTAATAAAAAGTTTAAATTACTTATCCAAGAAGTCACTCTTCTAGACAAAATATCCAGTTCCCAAACTTCTTCTTCCCATTCTCCAAATTTGTTTATCCAATCCAATATAAGATATCTCGCGTGTTTTCTTGCCAAAGATCCAGATTTAGCTTTAAGATGTCTTAACCACGAGAAACTGTGAATTTCATTTTGCCAGTAAAAGTTTTGTCTGTGGGCAAACCATATAAGTTTTTCTGAAGAAAAAATTTTTTCTCCTGCTAGACTGAAATTACCTTGAAGAATATTTTCTCCTAGAAAAGGATCTCCAGGCCAAGGGTCAATGGGAATATTATTTATGTCTACAATATTTACTTGAGATAAATAGTAATTGTAAATACGCGAACCATAAATTAGATGTTTAGCTAATTTTCTTAGTTTCACTTTTAATCCATGAGCTTTTTAAGGCATTTATGTTATTTCTATAACATTCAGGACCATCTTTAAAAATAGCACTACCTGCTACTAAAATATTAGCTCCTGCTTTTACTAACCTTTTAGAATTGCTTATATTTACACCTCCATCGACTTCTAGATCAATATGATTAATATTATTGTTTATCATCTTTCTAACGTTCTCAACTTTTTTGTATTGTGATTCAATAGTCTTTTGTCCGCCAAATCCAGGATTTACTAACATTATTAATACTAGATCGCAATAATCTAACAAATATTCTAATACCTTTTCGTCAGTTCCAGGATTGATTGATATACCTGCTTTGACACCTTTGCTTTTTATATAATCAAGTGTTTTAATTGGATGAGCGTCTGCTTCATAATGTATAGTAATTATTTCAGCACCCGCTTTATAGAATTGATCAATATATTTGAGAGGATTATCAATCATTAAATGTACGTCGAATGTCTTCTTAGTAAACTTTCTAATCTTCGAAATTATTGGAGGCCCCATAGTAATGTTGGGAACAAATTTTCCATCCATAACATCTATATGGATTAAGTCGGCTCCACACTTATCAAGTTTTATCAATTCGTCACCTAGATTAGAAAAATCCGCCGATAGTATTGAAGCAGCTAGTTTTATATTATCAAATAGAATATCTTTCATAGTTCTTTTTTTATTTATTATTATAATTGTACTTAAATCTTTTTTAGTCTGGCAATAAAAAAACCATCCATACCTGAAAAATCATTATACATGTAAGGTAAAGTTCTAATCAATCCTTTATTAATTATATTAGCTGGATATCCTTTAATTTCTTTGATCTTAATTTTTACTAACTTGATCTTTCTCTTTATTAAGAAATATTCTATTATTTCTTCTCCTTCCTCAAATTGTAAAGAACAGTTACAATATACAATAGTACCATTTGTAGCAGTTAAGTTTATAGCAGTATTTAATAATTCTTTTTGTAATTTGGTCATTTCTGTTATGGAATTAATACTTTTCTGCCACATTACGTCTGGATTTTTTCTTAAAGTGCCTGTGGAGCTACACGGTACATCAACAATTGTCATTTCAGACTTCTTATTTGGTTTCCACTTTCTTGCGTCTGCACATACTATTCTATGATTAGAAGCTAACTTAAGTCTTTCAATATTCTTTTTAAGAAGATGCGTTCTCTTTTTAGAAATTTCTATAGATGTAACAAATGCACCTTCATGAAGCATTTGTGCTGTTTTACCTCCTGGAGCAGCACACAACTCTATTATTTTTTTATTTTTAATATTTCCTAGAATTTTTACTGGAAGCTGCGCAGCAATATTTTGTATCCACCATTCTCCTTGTTTGTATCCACTTATTTTTTTTATATTACCAAGTTTTTTTGTTCGTATAGTATCATTAAGAATGAATTCTGCATCAAAGTTTTCTTTCGTAGTAACAAGATTCTTTTTTACAAAAATATCTATCGCAGGTTCAACAAAAATAGAATCTATTATTTTCATAGTTTTCTGCTTTCCATATTGCTTCTGCCAAGTTTTTATTAACCAATTAGGAATATTAATTGATTTATTTAGAGACATTTTTATTAATTTTTCTTTATCTCTCGATACTTTTCTTAGCAAAGCATTTACCAATGGCTGCCATTTTTTTTTATTTCCTCTAAATAATTCAACTGTGGTATTTACAGAAGCATAGATGGGAATTCTAGAAAATAATATTTGTGTGATTCCAACCATTATACCAGATTTTGCTTCTAACATTTTTTTATTAAGTGGNTTTTTTAGATACGCATTAATAGTTTTTTCAATAAAACCTCTATATCTTATAGTAGTCAGTGTAACGTATTTTATTAAGGCTTTGTCTTTTTCACTAACACTGTAAAACTGAAATATTTTTTCATAATAATCATTAATTTCATTTAAAGAAAATTCTTTTAAATGCATCAGAATTCCTCTGAAAATTAATTCTCTGGATTTATAATCCTTTTTCATATATTTATATGTTATGGTAAAAAAGAAAATTGATAAAATAAAACCTAAAACTATTAAAAAAAAATCCTCTTTAACTAAAAATAAGGTTAAAGAAATAGGAGGGCCAAAAGGTCCAGAACCTACTAGATACGGAGATTGGGAAATAAAAGGAAGAGTCTCCGACTTCTAATTTTTATCTTTAATTCATAAAAAATTAGACAATTTACAATTGTTATTAACGGCTTCTTCATGCATTTATTTTATTCTGTTTTCTAACAATTCTTCTAAAACATTTGGGTCCGCTAATGTTGATGTGTCCCCAAAACTTTCAATGTCACCGGCAGCAATCTTTCTTAGTATTCTTCTCATTATTTTTCCTGATCTTGTTTTAGGTAAATTTGGAGCCCATTGTATTTTTTCTGGCTTTGCAATTGGACTAATAACTTTGCTAACTGTATCTAACAATTCTTGTTTTAATTCTTCTGTTCCCACATTTTCTATCTTAAGAGTCACGTAAGCATAAATCGATTGTCCCTTTATATCATGTGGAAATCCAACTACTGCAGCTTCAGCTACCTTTTCGTTTGAAACCAAAGCACTTTCTATTTCTGCTGTACCCANTCTATGACCTGAAACATTTATTACATCATCTACTCTTCCTGTAATCCAGTAATACCCGTCCTCATCTCTTTTNGCTCCATCACCTGTAAAATATACATTATCGAATGTGGAAAAATATGTTTCTATGAATCTTTTATGATCTCCGTATACTGTTCTCATTTGGCCTGGCCAACTGTCTGTAATAACTAAGTTGCCTTCGGACATACCCTCTAGTACGGTAGATTGATTGTCAACTATTGCTGGTTGAATTCCGAAAAAAGGCAAAGTGGCCGACCCGGGTTTCATTTCATTAGTACCTGGCAGAGGTGANATTAGAATTCCTCCAGTCTCNGTCTGCCACCAAGTGTCAACTATTGGACAATTTTGGTTTCCAACAACTTCGTAATACCACTTCCATGCTTCGGGATTAATTGGTTCTCCAACAGTTCCNAGTATTCTNAANCTGCTTCTNTTAGTTTTATTGACAAAACTATCTCCTTCTCTCATGATCGCGCGCAAAGCAGTAGGAGCCGTATAGAAGATTGAAACTTTATGTTTATCGCAAATCTCCCAAAATCTCGACGCATCAGGATAATTAGGCACTCCTTCAAAGACCAGAGTAGTTGCACCATTAGCTAGTGGGCCGTAAACAATATAACTATGACCAGTGATCCAACCAACGTCTGCAGTGCACCAATAAATATCTTCCTCTTTATAATTAAAAATATATTCGTGAGTCATTGAAGCATACACTAAATAACCACCTGAGCTGTGTAAAACACCTTTGGGTTTTCCTGTTGAACCGGAAGTGTACAAAATAAAGAGAGGATCCTCAGCATTCATTTCAACTGGCTTACATATTTCATC
The DNA here is from genome assembly GCA_002720125.1 of Rickettsiales bacterium. GTDB lineage: Bacteria > Pseudomonadota > Alphaproteobacteria > TMED109 > TMED109. The sequence continues at coordinate 29,404 of PBGQ01000006.1, forward strand.
TACTTTATTTTTTTCTTCATGCCACCAAATATCTCTTTTTAAATCTA
>PBGQ01000007.1 GCA_002720125.1 Rickettsiales bacterium
AATATTTATTTTCCTCTATTGGTGAAAGGGGGAAAGGAATGATAGCGCAAGATTATACGAAGCATCCAGGCAGTATAATTAAGATACATTTAAATGGTGATATACCAATTAACAATCCAAGATTTATAAATAAAAAAAATTGGTTGCCAGAAATATATCAGATAGGAGTAAGAAATCCTCAAGGAATGACTTTATCACAATTTGATAATGAAATATATATAACAAATCATGGCGCTAAAGGTGGAGATTGGTTTGGTAAAATCAAAAAATCTGGAAACTATGGCTGGAAGAACCTAGGATGGGGTGGTATTAATTACATAGGTACAAAAATAGGACCCGCTTGGAAAGAAGGCTATGAAAAAGCTTTACACTATTGGGTGCCTTCTATTGGTGTTAGTTCTTTAGTTATTTATAAAGGAAAAGAGTTCAACCAATGGAATGGTAAAGCTATTATTACAGCTTTAAAGGATCAATCTTTGAGAGTAATAGATTTCAAAAATAAAACAAATATTAAGGAAAAAATAATTTTTAAAAACAAAATTGGAAGAATAAGAGATATTGAGGTAGTAAAGGATAATGGGAAAATCTTACTTTTAACAGAAAATGCTCTATGGAGTATGCATAAATAAAATAATCAAGAACTTATCCAACCTCCGTCTACGTCGATAGTTGCTCCAGTTATAAAATCATTTTCTATAACAAATAAAATTGCTTTTGCTACCTCTTCAGCCGATCCAGCTCTTTTGATTATGTTTTCTTTAGTTGCATTTTTATAAAATGCTTTTCTCGCCTTTCCTTTTAGAGGACTCATAGGAGTGTCTATAACGCCCGGAGAAACCAAGTTTATTCTTATGGGGGCTAGCTCTTTAGTAATTGCTCTTACGAATGCCTCAACTGCACCACCTGCGGAAGAGATTGCAACGAAACCTGCCTTTGGTTTTCTTGCGGGTGAACCGCTAACTAATACTACGTTACCATTTTTATTAAGATTTTTAATACCATATCTAATAACATTAGCATAGCCCCATACTTTATCGAAAGAGTTTTTATATCCCTTCATATCCATAGTTAGAAATGGACCCACTGCTCTTTCTCCTCCTGTTGCAGTGCTTATTAAAACATCATACGGGCCTATTTTTTTAAAGAGATTTTTAACATTATTTTCATCTAACACATCCACTGATTCTAGTATAAGATTTTTATATCTAACTTTTAATTTTTTAGGATTTCTACTTATTGCATATATTTTTGAAGCCTTACTTTTAATTAATAATTTTATTGTTGCAGAACCTATTCCAGAGGTTCCTCCAAAAACTACAACTTTCTTTCCTTTGATATTCATATTTTAAAATATTCCTTTTAATAATGTTCATTATTAATCTATTATAATATAATTTTAAATAATTAATATTTAATTATCAATAGGAAGAAAGATTTCATCATTAAATAAAGGCATTTATCAGGCATTAGGTGTTCCTGCCTTAGGTTTAGGACTAAGCTTTTTTACTTTTGGAACTTATCTAAATAGTTCTGGTTTTAATTTAATCCAAAGTTTTTTATCATCTTTCTTTGCATTTGCATTGCCTGGGCAATTTGTTATGGCTGAAACTTTATTAGCAGGTGGAAATTTATTAAATATATTTTTAGCTGTACTACTAACTAATGCGAGACTATTTCCTATGACATTGTATCTAATTCCCACTATTAGAAATAAAAAAACAAGTAAATGGCAACTTTTTTTTGTATGTCATATTATTGCTGCAACTGCATGGATAAACATGCTTGAAATAAATAAAAAAATAAAAAGAAATCAAAGATTAAATTTTTTTATTGGATATGCTGGTTTATTATGGCTAAATTCCGTTTTATTTACAATTTTAGGATATTTGTTTTCTAATTATGTTGATACAGTAATACTAATAGGTATGGTTTTTTTTAACCCTATGTATTTTCTTGCAATTACAATAAGTAATTTAAAAGAGAAAAAGTTATATTTAGTTTTTTTCTTAGCTATATTCTTATCTCCAATTTTTTATAAATTAAACATAGATTGGTCAATTTTATTAACTGGTATAACTTCTGGAATTATAGCTCATTTGATTTTAAGAAATAAACATGAATGAAAATATATATATTTCTATACTATTAGCAGCGATTGCTACATATATTTGTAGGGCAAGTGGAGTAATTTTTTCTAATAAACTTAGTGTGAATAGCGAACTATTTGAGATTATTAGGTGCATTTCAATAGGTATAATTGTAGCAGTTATATTTCATATAATTTTTTACCCCAAAGGGATATTAGCAAGTACTTCTATTCAATCAAGATCTTCAGCTGTAATAGTTTGCATTGGCTGTTTTTTTATTTTTAAAAAAAATATCCTCTTATGTACTATTATTAGTACTCTGTCTTTTTTTTTATTAAACTATTTAAATTATTAAATTTACAAAACTATAAAGTTAAAAACCTAAAAATTAACGGATTTGTGAAAATTTTGCACTCTTTAATATTATGCTTTTTTGTCTAATAATTAATGGAGTAACTTTTCTTAAATAATCAGAAAATTCTTTTTTTTTAATTAATTTATCTCTTCTTAAATTTCTATCTTCATAACTCTTATAACCATATAAATGAATAACTTGATTAAGTTCACCAAATTCTGTAAAAAAAAAGCCAATTTGGTTTCCAAGAATTTTTACATGTAATTTTCTAATATCTGAATCATAAATGTCTATAAATTCATTTAATCTTCCTACTTTAATATCATAAGTTCTCATTTCTATTATCATAAATACCTCTAATTAATATTTTAGCTTATTATTTTTTTTTGGTAAAAACAAAGAAACAATATAACCAGCAGAGGATACTAGCATTAAAAAAAGAAAACAATTTTGAAATCCTTCGATTCCTGAATTACTATCTAAGATCAAGCCAAATATAGGACCAATAAATACATCTGGGAAATAACCAATAAACGAAATAATTCCGACTGCAATACCAGTAATACTTATTGGAACATTAACCTCTTTTAATAAACTATAAAAAATACCTCTCAATGAAAATATAGACACCAAACTTATTACAAAATTAAAAAATAACAGAAAAAATAACCCTTTTACATTAGATAAAAAACTTAAACTGAAATAACTTAAAAATAAAAATAAAAAAAGAAAAGTTGTGCATTTTTTTGATGATACTCTGTCAGCAATTAATCCAGCCAAAATTGCTGATATTGGTCTTAGATATGATAAGTTAGCTACTAATAATGAAGCTTCTTCTTTTGTATACTCTAGTACACTAACAAAATATAACGAATAATAGTCTATACCTTTATATCCAGAATATGCTCCCAATACTATTATTGCTATTAAAAAAATAGGCTTTAGATTTAAAAATATCTTTTTTAGAAAATTCCTATTAACCTTATTAAATTTAGTTCTTTTTTCCTGAAAAAAAAATAAAATTAGAAAGGATGACAGAAAAGTAATTATTGTATAAAACAATATTACACTAAACAAAGGTGAAATTTCTTTATCTGAAAAAGAATTAATTAATAATAGAATTTTGTTATCAGAATAAATTAAAACTGCTGCAGAAGCACACAACGAGGCAACCAAGCCTCTGCCAGCTTCTAATGCTCCAAATGATAGACCTTGATTATCCCCAGAAATATTTCTAGTAGCCTTTATTAGTGCTCCCCAGAAAAAAAGAATAGTTGTGATGCCCCAATAAGCATAGATAAAATATAGATATAAAGTACTTGGATTATAAAGCAAAAATATACCACCTAAAGATGTAAGCAGTAGAGATGCAAATAATAAATATCTAGGAGATAATCTATCTGCTATATACCCACCTGGAATATAACTAATTAAAGCAGTGATTCCATAAATACTGAATGCAATACCTAATGACATGTTGCTGTATTTATAATCTTCTATGAGGGCAGGCCTAAAGAACCTGCTTATATGAAATGGTAATGCAAATATTAACTCACCAATAATAATTAAATAAATAAGATCTAATGTTTTTACACTAAAAAGATTTCTAAAATTGATAGTTAGATTATTCATTTCTTATTATATTTAAAATTGAAAGCACCTCTTTTAATTCATCGCTATTTTGACCAAGAGTAGTGATATAAATCCTAGAGGCTACAATATAATTGCCTTCTGCGTCGCTATTTAATCCTTCTTTTCTATAATAATCACCCTTTGTATGTAAGGCTCTTGCCCTGTATATAGCTGAACGTCTACTTAAATCTGAAATTTTTCCAGGATTTGTAGCTATTATTTTAGACATTATATTTAAAACTTCGTCATGTTTTTGAAGAGCTTTTTTAAACTTTTTTTGCATTCTTAGCGATATAGAAAGATAATTTAAAGTATCAGCTAATTCTAGATGATTTATTTTTTTCTGGTTTTTTCTTATTTTCAAGACTTTTTCAAATTCTAGCTGTGCTTCTTTAAATTTTTTTAATTTAATAAGTAATCTCCCTTTATTTTCTAATAAAGTAGCTGTAGAATTATGTTTCGATCCAAATTCTATTAAGGAAAGCTGAATTGCTTTTTCATTAAAAAAGAAAGATTTTTCGTATTTTTTTTGACTCCAAAATTTTGAGGTGGTAATGAATGCATTTCGTAGCTCTATAGATTGACTAAAAACAATATGACTATATAAAAACAGACATATGGATAAAATAAACTTTAACATCCAAATAATCTACATTTAATACTAGATATCTCAAGATTAAAATATTAATAAACTAATTGAACTTTTTCTTAAATAACTTACTTTCTAATAATGTGTGGTCGATATGTTCTTATATCAAAGAAAAAAATAAAAGAATTATTTAATATAATAATTGAACCAAACTATAATATAGCACCTACTATGAAAGTATTGGTGCTTAATGAAAAACTAAACCCTATTTTCTGCAATTGGGGAATTTTATCTAAAGTCAAAGGAAAGAAAGTAAATATTTTTAACACGAGAAGCGAAAATATAAAAAAAAATTTTATTTTTCAAAACTATAAGATGTGTATTTTTTTAGTAAGTGGTTTTTTTGAATGGAAAAAAACTAATAAATCTAGTTCTCCATTTTTCATATATTTTAGTAAAAGAATGATGTTTTTTGCGGGTATTTACAATGAATATGGCTGTAGTATTGTAACTAAAAAAAGTCACGGAAATATATTAGAAATACATCACAGACAGCCTATTATCCTAAATAGCTTTGAATTTGAATCATGGATAAATAAAACTTTCGACTTTTCTTCCATTATAACAAAAAACTTGAAATATTACGAGGTCAGTAAGAGAGTTAACTTAATTAGGAATAATGATTTAAGCAATATTAAACCGTTGAATAAAATCTAAATTATTAAAAAAAGATATGTATCAATATATGAATAATATTAAATAATATCATTATTGCAAAGCGTTACTGAGATAGTATTCATGGGTTATTTAATTTTGGCTATCAAGGGAAAGGTTAAAAAAACTATCTAAATATTAATTTTTAACTTGCTTAACAGTTATTGTTTGATTTAAGTGTGCTACATTATAAGAATTTTCTTTCCCATTAGTCCATTTAATAATAATTTTAAATATTTTTTCATTTTCTCTAATACCAAAATGTGCAATTGGCTCCATTTGGCATAAATATCCAGACCCAGCGTCTATAGTCTTTGAATGTTTTCTATTGCTAGTAATAAGTGTAACAGTAGCTCCTCTGGCAGGAGCACCATAGAAGTTTAAGGGTTTTATTCTTATAAAAGATTTATTATCTCTTGCAGCTGCTTTTATTATCTTTATAGGCTGTGCAAAAGACTCGCCATTAGAAATAAGCAATTCTAAAAAGCCATCATTATCAAAATCAGCAACTGCAGCTCCAGTTCCAAAATCATAAGGTCTTGCTCCAATACTTAATGGTATTTGCGTTAAAATACCATTGTCTAATAATTTAAATAGCTTATTTGGCTCACCAAGATTGTTGATAAATATTTCATCATAACCATCATTATCAAAGTCAGCTGCTATTAAAGTTCTTACCCTTGATGGTTCACTAAATTCTGGATTTATAAGATTGATAAATTTGAATTTTCTTAAAATAAATACTCTGTTATACCCTTGCCAATTTGCTGAAATAATATCTAGTCTACCTCTATATAGAAAATCTATTAACGCAGTTCCTCTTCCATTCTGATAAAGATCTTCAACTCCATACTCTTGAGCAACATCATTATATAGCCCATTTTCATTTTGATATAGGAAATTAGCACCTCTTTCATTAGCAGCAAATATATCCATATTATTGCTTAATATGTGACCGCTTACAACCGCCCTACCACCAGTAGTTTTATCTAATTTATAAATTTTTGCCTCATCAGTTATAGCATTATTTTTAACTTTATAGAATCTTGCTGGCCCACCGTAATTAGAAACATATATATTATAATCATTATTTCCTTTTCTATCTACACATGCCACGGATCTGCCAGCTGTGAGGTTCATAGCACCAAGATTTTTTTTTAATGAAAACAAATCTATATAATCATCATTTTTTCTTTTTAGAATTCTATCACCGTACTTCTTTTTACCACTAAAAGTATCAGTATTTAAAAAATATATTTCTTCTTCTCCATCTTTATCGATATCACAAGCGACAACTCCAATGGTACTTCTATCTGCATCAGCAAATAATAGGTTTTTATTAAGATTTATAACCTTTTTATTTTTAAATCCTAAAATCAAATTAGGATATTTATATCCTGCAACAATAAATTCATAATTATTGTCATTGTTTATGTCAGTTACTGCTACACCATAGCCAAGTCTGGGTTCATTTTTAGAGTACAAGTAACTTATATCTTCAAAAAAGCTTGGGTATAATTCTTTAATAAAAATAAAAGACAAGAGAAAAGTTAATTTAAAAGTAAAAGAACTTAATACTGTAAAGCTACGTATTTTATTTTTAGCAAAATTTGTCATGTTTTTAGTAGATATTGAATAAAGTAAGTTCATTTTTTAACACAATAAAGCCTAATTCCTCCTAAGTTTCCTGAACTTAAAAGATAATTTGCCAGCTTGTAGAAGTCTAGTAAGTTTTTAAAAGTATTTAAATTATGAACTAAAAGGTTTCTTTTTTTATTCTCTATAAAATCCTTTAATCTTTTATCTGTAAATTTTATCCAACTTTGCGTCATATCTTTTTTATAAATAATATCAAAGTTATTACTACTTAAGCCTTCAATAAAATCGTTTTTTTTCACTAAAGAATTTGCAAAGAAGTTATTTGATAGTTTCTTTTGTACAATTGNACTTATTTTTTTTCTTATGTAAAAGTCTTCAATATAGACCCCCCCCTTTTCTTTTAGAATTTTATTAATTTTTCTGAGATATTCTTTTCTATCAATTATATGGTAAAGAGAAAGCCAACAGACTATATGATTGTAATAATTATTTCTAAATTTCTTTTGAAGAAAGTCATTGTTGATGTGTTTTACATTTTTNCTCATACACAGTATTTCTGTAAATTTTTTTCCTATTATGCTTAAATCTGATTGAAGCTCTATAGCGTCTACCCTACATCCTGTTTTATAAGATATAAATCTTGCGGGGCCNCCTACGCCTGANCCTATGTCTAAGATTATATCATTTTTATTAATAGCCAATTTATTTATGGCAAAATTTACTGCTGTTACTCCGTGATAATGTAAATTATCAAACTTAGAAAAATCGAAAATATTTAGTGGTTCTGCTTTATTACTCTGCAAGAAGTTATACTCATTTATAAATCTATTTGAAGACTTATATAATTTCATTTTTTTTATATTTTTCATACCTTTAACTAAATAATTATATCAAAAGTTGAGGATAAAATACCTTCACTGTTTCTTTTAAGTGAAATTTGCAATAAGTCCTTATTTTTCGTTTTATTTAATAAAATATCATTTTGATTAAGTGGGTCNTCTTTAAAATAAACTTGAGTAGTTATTTGCATACCTTTAGTAGTAGTTATTTGTAGGTGTATATGAGAAGGTCTAGAAATTTTTTCTGAAATCTTATAACTTCCCGGATAAACAGTAAGGAATTTATAAAAACCGTCTTTATTTGTTTTTATTTTAGTATATCCATTAAAATTATTATCTAACTCATTTTTTGACTTATCATATTTATGAAAATATCTTCCAAATNCATTAGCTTGCCAAATATGAATTATTGCGTTGTTGTAAGGCTTGCAGTTTTTATTCATTACTTGGCCACTAATTTGTATTTTTTTTCCAATTGCTTTTCCCTTGTTTGTCATGTCATTTCCATNAAATTTAGTATTTGTNTTAAAGAAAGGTCCACTAGGTTGATATGGAGTCTGATAGCATATTTTATTCGCTAATAGTAATTTTGGACTCAATAAGGATAATAAAGAATATGTTATAAATCTTCTACTGGGATATATTTCCTTAGTATATTTCATAATATTATAATTATTTTTTAAGTATCTTCCTGTTTATCATCATCGTAAATAAAATTTCTTGGCGTACATTTTTTAAAAAGCATTTGATAGAAAAGTCCTTCTTTACAATACTCATCTTTTCTGATTTTTCTATCTTGTTTATGCATTGTAGATAAAAAAAGAANTAGTAGTAAAATTAATAAAAAGTATTTCATAATTTACTTAATTAATATATATATCTATTTAAAAAAATAAGTCTATAGATGAGTGAACCTTTATACATAACAGGAGCAGGAGTAAGCGCTTCTAGTGGAATACCAACTTTCAGAGGTCAGGACGGATTTTGGACTGTTGGTAGTAACAATTATACTCCTCAAGAAATGGCTACTAGATATATGTATAAAAATCATACTGAAGATTTTTTGCTTTGGTATTTTCTTAGGTTTGCTAAATATAGAAATGCTTCTCCTAATAGCGTTCATTACTGGTTATCAAATAAAAAACTAATTACACAGAATATTGATGGATTAGATGGAAAAGCTGGAAATAAAAATTATATTCCAATTCACGGTCGTCTTGATAAAATAACTTTATTTCACGACCAANGAGAAACAGTTGAACTAATTGACGCGCCCTGGAAAGAAATAGCTGATGAATGCCCTGATATAAATGATACTAGAAAACTTAAGCATATTTTACTAGACTATTTTAAAATATCAAAGTTATCTAAGAAGCCAGAAAAATACAAATCCTTAAAGCCTTTTGTATTATTATTTGATGAATATTATACAAACATCTACAGAATGCACGAAGCAGAAAAATTGATGGTTTCAGCTAGTGAGTTTGTATTTATAGGAACTTCTTTCAATGTAAATATTACAGATATAGCTTTAAAATATGCACTGCAGAATAATGCGAAAATAACAGTTATAGATAAAAATCCAGTAAATCTGGGTTTTGAAAATGTTATTTATAAAAAAATGACGGCGGAAAATTACATTGAAAATTACAAGTATTGAATATAATTGTTTTACATTTTTTCGCAGATATTTTTAAAAATATAAGATAATCTTTCCATTTCAAGTAAAGAGTATTTCTTACATTTTTCCAATTCATCAATAGAAAATTTTTCACCTGGTTTTTCTATTAAGCAATTTTTATAGGAACTACTATTTATATCCAATGCTAGTTGAAGGTTTTCACAAGTTGTGCTTTGAGAAAGCATATTAAAACTTAAAAAAAAGAGAAAAACTATTGGTGACAAATTTAATATTTTATACATTTTAAATATTTACAACTTTATATTTCTTTAGTTTATCATATGCTAAAAGAATGTTAATTATTAAATTTAATGAATTAGGTAAAGCTGAGGAAAAATTATATATCGATAATATAAATTTATCTGAGAAATTAGACAATAACCAAGTATTAATAGAAATTATTCTATTTCCAATAAATCCAGCAGATATTTTATTAGTAGAAGGGAAATATTCTAATTTACCAAAACTTCCTTCAAAAATAGGAGCTGAATGCATAGCAAAAGTTATAAAAACAGGAAAACAAGTAAAATCATTAAGTGAGGGTGATTTTGTAATGCCTTTAACAAGAGAAAATTGGGTACAAAAAAAAGTTGTAACTGAAAGTGAGGTTATTAAATTGAGTCCAAATGTAAATGNGACTCAGGCATGTATGCTTAAAGTAAATCCTGCTACTGCNTATTTAATGCTCAATAACTACATTAAAATAGAAAAAGGNGACTATGTTATTCAGAATGCATCTAATTCTGGCGTAGGTAATTACATGATACAATTATGTCAACATTATGATATAAAGACAGTGAATATAATTAGAAGAAAGAATTTATCAAAGGATTTATTAGCCCTAGGTGCAACAAAAGTAATAGCAGAAAAAGAATTAAAAAGTCAGCTGGTGCAATTAAAAAATAACAATATAAAACTTTTTTTAGATGCTGTGGGNGGCCCTCAANTATTAGATATTNTNCCAGCCTTATCAAATAATGGAATAATAATCAACTATGGGCTTTTATCTAATAAAAATTTAAATATAACTTCTCATGATATAATATTTAGAAATATATCTATCAAAGGATTTTGGCTATCACTATGGTTAGAGAAGATGAGCAGGATTGAAAAGAATAATCTTTACAATTACTTAGAGTCTTTAATTAATAAAAGAATCTTGTTTACTAAGGTGCAGAAGATTTATGATATTAGCAATATTAAAGAGGCTGTTCNAGTNTCNAAAGCATACAAGAGACAAGGTAAAATTNTAGTATCTCCAAATTATCAAAAATATAAGAANTTTTTTTAAAATCACTTAAACTAGATAAGTTAATACTTTTTGAGCACTTGACACATCAAATACNCCAGGTTTTTCAATAAATAATTTCTCAACCTTTAAACCTTTTAATATCATAGCAAACCGCTGAGATCTCTCACCTAAAGAATACATTGAACCATCGAATGTTAAACCTATTGCCTTAGATAGTTCTGCGTTACCGTCAGCTAAAAAAGTAATACAATCTCCGGCTTTATTAGTATCACTCCAGGCTTTCATTACAAACGGGTCGTTAACTGACAAACATACTATATCATCAACTTTTTTTTCTTTAAATGCTGAAGCATATGTCAAGAATCCAGGCAAATGTTTAGCAGAACATGTCGGAGTAAATGCACCAGGAACCGAAAATAAAACTATTTTTTTATCTCTAGGATGCATTAGAGAATGTTCAGAAAATAATTTACTTAGTCTAGTATCCTTGATTTCATCTTTAACTACAACCTTCATTTCAAGATCTGGTAATTTTTCCCCTTCTTTAATAATTTCAGCCATAAAAGTCTCCATATTTAGTTTTAAAAAAAAAATAATAAGATAGGATGATATATTAAAAATTTATTTAATTCTACAGATATAAAATGAAGGAAAATAATATAAATATTCTTAACAAAGATTTGGTGCTTATGGGTGCGGGTCATTCAAATATAGAAGTTTTAAGAAGTTTTGGAAAAAAACCTGTGAAAGGTCTTAGAATAACATTGGTGACAAATAAGCTAGAAGCAATCTATTCAGGTATGGTTCCAGGATATATAGAAGGAATTTATAATTGGTCTGAAATAGTAATAGATTTAATTAAGCTTTCTTATGAATACAACTTTAGGCTCATCTATGCCGAAGTTATTAAAATAGATAAAAATAAAAAAAAAATTTATTTTAAAAACAGATGTCCTTTACAGTATGATTTTTTATCCATCAATACTGGCATTAAATCAAAAAATGCATCTATAAATATTAAGAATAATGCATTATCATTAAAGCCTATATCAGGAATAAAATCTTTAGTTCAAAAGACTATTAAAGAACTCATAAATAATAATAATAGAAAATTAGTCCTCATAGGAGCAGGCGCTGCAGGCGTAGAAGTAGCAATTGCTTTTAGAAAAAGATTAAATAAGTTAAAAATTAAAAATGATATAATGTTGTTATCCAATAAAGAAGTAATATTAGAAAACTATAACCACACTGTGCGAAAGATATGTATAAGCGAATTAAAAAAAAATAAAATAAAAATTATATATAATGTGAATATTACAAGAATATCAAAAAACTCTTTAGATATTAGAAATAAAAGAATAAATAACACTTTTGCTATTTTAAGCACTTCTTCTGCACCGCCAGATTATCTTAAAAAGTCCAATCTTCCGCTTACAAGAAGAGGATATTTAAATATACAAAATACTTTACANATTCANGGTGTTGATAACATATTTGCATCNGGAGATATAGCAGAAATACGTGGATATAGAAATATAAAAGCTGGAGTATTTGCAGTTAATCAAGGTAAAATACTACAAAAAAATATAAGAAACTTTATTTCAAACAAGAATCTAAAATTTTATATTCCACAGAGATTTTATCTTTCTCTTATAGGCCTTGGNAATGGTAATGCACTAGCCAATAAATATTACTTTACAATGAAAGGTAGTTTATTTTGGAAGATAAAAAGAATTATTGATAAAAGATTTATAAAAAAATACACCTTATCTTGTAGAAAAAAAATAGAAGAATTAAANAATTCAATTGAACCTTTTGACAAAAAAATGCAATGTGAAGGATGTGGAAATAAAATACCGCAAACTGTTTTAGATAAAGTTTTTAAGAATAGCACAAGACAAGGCTCAAAAGATGCTGAAAGGATACCACATTCAAAAAATCTTTATCACACCGTAGATATAATATCTTCTATTGTAAAAGACCCTTTTTTATTAGGAAAAATAGCAGCAAAACATGCAATTAATGATTTACTTGTTACTAGTTCGAAACCACAAACTGCTCAAATGATTATAGGATTACCTCCTGCTAAGAATGAGATCAATTTGAGAGATTTAGAACAAATAAAACAGGGCGCCAAGACTATATTTGATGAATTAAAATGTCAGATTTCAGGTGGACATAGTTTTAGTTACAATGGAGATCAAATAATGGTGGGTTTTTCAATTATTGGAAAAGAAAAAAAATTAAAAAATTATAAGCCACTGAAAAATGGAAAGATTTATATAACTGGAAATGTAGGAAGTGCATTAGTGTTTGCAGCTATTAAAGAGAAGAAAATATCAGGTATTCACTACAAAAATGTTATTGAAAACATGCAGGCATCAAATAATGTTCTGCATAGAATACTTATAAAAAACAATATATACATTAAAACAGATGTTTCAGGCTTTGGGATAGCTATACATTTATATAATTTATTTCTAAGATATAGCTTTTTGAAAGGTGCAGATATTTTTCTAGAAAGGATACCTTTGTTCACTGGTGCAAAATTAGCTCTTGAAGAATCTATAAAGTCTAGTCTAAATGACTCTAACAAGAGTTTCATAATTAATAAATTAAACATAAAAAATAAAAATACTAAATTATTAAATTCCCTATTTGATCCGCAGACAGCTGGAGGTTTTATATTTATTTGCAAAGAAAATAGTAAAGATTTAACTAATCAATTAATAGCCAACAAGATAAATTTTACACATATAGGAAATATAAATAATAGTGCGAAATTAAATATTTTATAATGACAATAAAAATATTAAAAAAATGGGAAAACATTGAATTTGATAATATTATTGATGTTAGATCACCCCTCGAATTTGAATTGGATAATATACCATCATCTATAAATTTACCTGTTTTAACAAATAATCAAAGAGCATTAATCGGAAAAATCTATAAAAAAGAAAATCCTTTCAAAGCTAAAAAGATTGGAGCAGCTTTAATTTCATTGAATATTAGCAAACATATAGAAGAAAGCCTATTAGATAAGCCTGGCAATTGGAAACCATTAATCTATTGTTGGAGAGGAGGACAAAGATCTAAAGCTATGGCAACTGTATTATCTGAGATAGGTTGGCAGATTACTATTCTTAAAGGAGGCTATAAAACTTATAGAAAATATGTAATAAAAAACCTTAANAAAAGAATTAGAACTTTTTCATTTATAGTTTTGAGAGGAAAAACAGGAACTGCGAAAACTAATATATTAGAAAAATTGGAAAAAAAGAATAACCTGCAAGTTTTAAATTTAGAGGAATTAGCAAAACATAAGGGTTCTCTATTAGGAAGTTTACCAAATGTCCCCCAGCCTAGTCAAAAATATTTTGAAAGCTTATTAAATTTTAATTTAAAAAATATGGATAATAAAAAAAGAGTATTTATAGAAGGAGAAAGCAGCAAAATTGGGAATATTTTTATTCCAAAAGCATTGATTAAAAAAATAAACAGNTCTCCTTGTATAGAAATAACTGCTTCTTTAAGTCAAAGGATTAATTTNTTATGCAAAGATTATAAAAATTATCTCAAAGAACCAAATGCATTTTTAAAACTTTTCGAGCATGCACAAAACAAACTTGGGAAAAGTATTGTTGATGAATGGAAAAAATATTACAAAATTAAAGATTGGAAAATGCTGGCAAGTAAATTAATAAAAGAATATTATGACTTACTCTATGAACACAATCATAAAAAGAAAATAAATAAAATAATAAAAAAAATAAATGTAAAAACTATAAATAAAAAAAATATAAATATTATTTGTGAAGAATTAGAAAAAAAATTCAAAAGTTAGTGTATTAAGTTTTTCTATATTTTTATTAGTTATCATGATAATAAAATATCATTTATAAATTTGAATACAACTTTTGGATACAACTAATGTTTTTAAAAAATTACTTAAAGTGGACAAGCACATTTCTCGTTTTAACAGGTATTTTATTAACAAATCTTAACTACTACCCTTACAATTTATTTTTTCACGGGGCAGGAGTTGTTGGATGGACAATTTCTGGTTTTTTGCTGAAAGATAAAGCAATAATTACCAATTTTGGTCTACAAATACCAATTTTTATTTTAGGTTTTACAAATTTAATTTTTAGCTGATCGATTATATATTTTTTTTTTGCTAAAAATGTATATAATCTATTTTAGTTTATAATCGTATAATCAATATGGACAAAATGCATCACATAGCAATCGAGGTAAAAGCCATAGATGAGGCTATCAACTGGTATAAAAAAAATACAAAATGTAAGGTATCTTATCAAGACAATACTTGGGCAATGATACAATATGAAAATATTAGTTTAGCCTTAGTATTACCAGGAATGCATCCTCCTCATATAGCATTTGAGAAAAATAATGCCGAAGATTACGGAGAACTCATACCTCACAGAGATGGAACTGCTTCTGTTTATATTAAAGATCCTGCTAATAATGCTGTAGAAATTCTAAAGAAGAATTTTTCTAATAAGTAATTTATTTTAGAAATTTTGTTTAATATAACTATTTTTTTATATCAAAGATTTCAACTATACATGAAGATGAGTCTTATAATTAACTAATAGATTACTCTTTATATGCCTCTATAAAAATCTTCTAATTCCATAGGAGTTTGCAGACAACAAGTTGTATACTTATATTTATCTATTATTTTTTTATCTAGCCTTATATCGTTAGTTGAAGGTTGTAAAAACATTACACATTCTGTTGGAATTATTGTAAAGAAGCCCGATTTAAAAGCTTCGCCAGTAGAAACAATGTCTTTAACAAACAAATCACCAATNTCGTAAACAAAGTATATACTTCCATCTAAAGATAAGACCATCTTACTTTCATTTGTATTATTTTTGGTATCATTATCGCCTTTAAATATATGACTAAGTATAAGTTTAGTAGTAACTTTAATATTATTATTTTCAATATCAGTAATGAACAAGTCTGGCATTTCTTGAAATGCTTTGTCAGTAGGGGCGTAAAAAGTGGCATTAACGGAATTGTCTAAGATAGATAAAAAAAGTGGGTTTTTCTCAATTATGCTTATCAAAGTGCTGTGTTTTCCTGTTCTNGCTAAATCATTAATAAGATCATAACTTTTGCAAAATAATTTATTGGCTAAAGCTAATTGAAGAATTAAAAAAAAGAATACACAAGCTTTCATCAAAGCAATCGTACAGCAATTATAATAGCAACACTATACAATAGAATCATAAAAAGTATTGAGGCAATATTGAAGTGTTTACTAAGAGTGGCTTTGGTCATCTGAGTAGCTTGGTAAATTAAATCTGGCCAGGTATAGGAAACAAAATCTCCTTGAGTAAAAATAACTTTTATTTTACCTTCAGCATCAACTACAGGTAATCTTCTAAATCTATCATTCGACATAGTTCTTAACCAATCTAAAACATCATCGTTCTCCCTTCCAACTCTAGGATTGGGCGTCATAATTTTTTCAATTTTTGTATTCCTTGGGTCTAAATTGTTGTTAACAACTTTTTTTAATATATCCCTCTCAGTACATATTCCAATAACTCTATTATTGTTATCTACCACAACTATAGAACCATAATTTTTTTCAGTCATAGTTTTAGCAGCTGCTGAAATAGTATCAGATTTTTTAAAAGTAACTGGTAAAGGTTTNGTCTTAAATTCTGGCCTATCTTTAAGTTTATATCCTCTTGCCATAACTAGCTTTCCNTNTTTTATATTTTTAAATTATTATATCACAAAATTAATTCGTTGATAAATTTACTACAGTTCACTTAAACAATACTCTACTAAATANATTTAATTTATCAAAATATAATTATAATATATAAATTTTTTGAATATATTAATAATAGATTATCCAATCATATTAAATTTCTAAAAAAATCTGTTTTTACAACTCGCACTTTATTAGTTATAATAAAGAAAACTTATTACATATGCCAACATTTGATATTACAAATATACTTGATAAAGAAGCATTAAGGAATGCTATCGATGGTGTTAACAGAGAAATTGAAAATAGATATGATTTCAAAGGATCTGATTCAAAAATTGTTCATACCGACGATGAAAGTTATATTATTACAGAGTCGGAAGCTAAAATGAACCAGATTATTGAATTATTGGGTAGAAATATCGCTAGGAAGAAAATAGATACAAAATCTATTAGTTTAGGTGATAATGAAAAAGTAGGTGGAAATATGATTAAGAAAAGAATTAATAAAAATGAAGGAATAAGCCAAGAAAATGCTCAGATTATAATCAAAATAGTTAAAACAGAAAAATTTAAAGCTCAAGTTGCTATACAAGGAGACCAACTGAGAGTATCTGCAAAAAAAAGAGATGAACTACAAAATATTATTGCTTTATTAAAGAATAAAACGCTTGAAATTCCACTAAACTTTACAAATATTCGAGACTAACTAATCAATCACTAGCCAATTGAATTAACATATTTAATTTGTCGTTAATTCCATCTAGTTGAAAACTTATGAAAAGTAGAATAAGTATCAATATTAAATAAAACTTATCCTGTGTTATAGAGACCTTATATTTTTTTAATAAATACATAAGAAATTAATAAATTATTTTTTGAGTATTGAAAATAAATTTTTTAATACATAAACAAAGTAATAGCTTGCTGTTGAGGAACTGGTTTTTTTTAGTTACTTTTCAAAAATGCAAAAACTAGATATCTTACAATAAATTTACTAAATAAGAACAATTTCAGAAGTGATTCTTAAGTAAAAGAAAATTTTGGTAAGAAATATAGCAGACAAGAAATTAGAAATTTTTGTTTTTCAAAATAATTATTAAAAAATCAATATAAAATTAAAATTTATTATAATAAATAAAAAAGAAACAATTATCGTGTAATTTTAATTTTAATTAATAATTTTTATTAAAAATGCTTAGCTAAGACATGGTTGTAAAAAATTTGTTGAAGTTTAATTTATTTTTAATAAATTATAATAATGCATATAGCAATTATAGGTTCTGGTCCCTCAGCTTTTTACACATGTCAAGGTTTACTGAATAGTATCGAAGGAGCCACTATAGATATAATAGAAAAATTACCGGCGCCATTCGGTTTAGTTAGATACGGAGTAGCTCCAGATCATCAAAAAACCAAAAATATTATAAAGTTATTTTCAAAAATTCTTGATAACGAAAAAGTAAGTTTTTTTGGAAATATCGATGTTGGTAAAGACGTAAGTTTAGAATTTATTTCTAACAATTATGACGCTGTTGTTTTAGCATCTGGAGCAGAAAATGATAAAAAACTCTCTATTCCAGGAGAAAGCAAGGAAGGAGTATATGGCTCTAGTCAATTTGTAGGCTGGTATAACGGAATTCCAGAATATAGAAAATTAGAACCAGATCTTAATAAGAAGAATGTTACTATAATAGGAAATGGTAATGTTGCCTTGGACTGTGCTAGATTATTAGCAAAAAAAAGAGATGAATTATTTAATAGTGATATAACGGATTATTCATTAAATGTTCTTACGCGATCATTTATTAAAAATATTTATGTGATTGGTAGACGAAGCCCTTTAGAGTCAAAGTTTACAATTGCTGAGCTCAGAGAGATAGGTAATTTGGCAGATTTTAATCCAGTAATTGAATATCCATTGGACCTTTTAGAAAAAATGACAACCATTAGTGACTTAGATACTAGAATAAAGAAAAATCTGGAACTACTTATAGAATATAAAAAAAGTAAGGATTTAAAAGACAATAAAATAATCTTTAAATTTCTTTCAAGTCCTGTGGAAATTATGGGTGATGAAAAAGTTGAGAAAATTAAACTTAGAAAAAATATAATCGAAGGAAATAAATTAAGAGAAACCAGTGATCACGAAGAAATAGAAACTGGTTTAGTTATTTCTGCTATAGGATATAATACTAATAAGATAAATAGCTTACCACTAGATAAGTATGAAAGCTATTATCTTAATGATGATGGATATATAGACAAAAATATTTATGTGACAGGTTGGGCCGCAAGTAACTCAGTTGGGGTAATAGGAACTAACAAAGCAGCTGCACAGAAAGTTTCCGCAAGAATTAGTCAAGAAATAACATCCAATAAAAGTACTAGTAATGAGCTGCAGAAATTTCTCAAAGAAAAAAATAAAAGATATGTTACAAAGGAAGATTGGCTTAAAATAGATAAAAAAGAGGTAGCTGATGCAAGCGAGAACTTTGTTAGGAAAAAGACTGTAGATATAGAAGGTATTTTTAAGTATTTAGATACTTAAATATTAAAGAAATATTGTTTTCGTTTATAACCTTAGTAAACCTTCAGTCATCTGGTTCACTTATATTAGATTATTTTTGATTAAAAGTAACAATTTTACTATCTAATCTTTGTGATATCAGCCAAAATATTAAAAACTTTTATTAAGAAGTAATTAGAAAAGTTCTACGACTTAGAAAAAATATTTTCATTTTATTTCAACTTATTTAAAACTTTTTTAATAAGTGAAATAAATTTTTTTTTGTCTATTCTACCGGTGTTTACATTTCTTGGACTCGGATGGTAACAACCAACCAATTTTTTCTTATCAGGTAAAACAAATTCAGCCCCATGTGCAAATTTATATCCCTTAAGTTCTATATTAAATTGTTTTTTATAAAAGTTTACTATACTGTCAAAGGCTACTTTTCCTAACGTAAGGATGGTTTTAACATTTTTTAAATAATTCAATTCTTCTCTAAAAAAATAATAACAATTTTTTAGCTCTAAAGAAGTAGGTTTATCATTAGGAGGAACACACTTTAAAGACAAAGTTAAATAAGAGTTATGTAACTTTAAATTATCATTTTTATAAAGTGAAAAGTTCTGATTCGAAATTCCTACTGCACCTAAACAATCAAATAGAAACTCAGATGATTTATCACCAGTGAAAACTCTTCCCGTCCTATTACCTCCATGAGCAGCAGGTGCTAGTCCAATAATTAGTAATCTTGCATTAATGTCTCCGAAACCAGTTACAGGCCTACCCCAATAGGTTTCGTTACAATACATTTTTCTTTTATCTTTTGCTATCTTATTTCTAAATAAAACTAATCTTTCACATTTATTACATTCAACTATCTCTTTATTGAGTGCGTTTAGGTTTTCTTTATTTTTAAAATTCATTATTATTAATATATATTATCGGAGAAAATTATGAAATTTTTTGTAATAGGAAAGAGAAAAGAAAATTTAGATGCAAACTTATTTAAAGAGTTTTTAGATGAGGAAGCAGAAAAAGCAATGCTGCTTTTCAAAGAAGAGTTTATAAGAGAACTATACTCTATTAAGGGTGGAAAAGGAGCCTGTATGATCGTTGAAGCATCTAGCGAAGAGGAAATAAGACAAAAATTTAGTATTTTACCCTTTGTTTCTAAAAAATATATTGATTTAGATATAATAGAAGTAAAACCTTATAGAGGTTTTATACAAAATTTATGAATTTTGTTGAAAAGACATTACATACTAGAAAAAAATACTTCGAATATGTAGAAAAAGGTAAAGGAAAGCTGATTTTATTGGTTCACGGTTGGCCTGAAAATTGGGCTTCTTGGACAAAACAAATATTATTTCTCTCTAAATTAGGCTATAGGGTAGTTGCCATAAATGTTAGAGGTTATGCAGATAGTTATTCCCCAACCTCAATAGAAAACTATAAACTAAAATTCTTTATGGAGGATATAATTGATATTATAGATTCTTTAGGTGAAAAAAGTGCTATATTAATAGGTCATGATTGGGGAGCTCCAATTTGTTGGACTACAGCTGCATACTTTAAAAAAAAGGTATCTGCTGTAATAGGATTAAGTGTTCCGTTTACAAGAAGAGGTAAAATTTCTAGTACAAAGCTATGGCAAGAACTTTATAAGAATATTTTTTTTTACCAAAATTATTTTCAAATACAAAATATTCCTGAAAAAGAGCTAGAAGAAAATATAGAACACTCTCTTTTAAAAATTTACTATTGGTGTTCTGAAGAAGGATTTGTAGATAAAATTAAATCCTCTATTAACCTAGAATCACGATTACTAGATGGAATCCCTCTTCCTAAAAGGAATAGATTAAAATGGTTAAATAAAAGTGTTTTAAGTAAATTAACAAATGATTTTAAGAAATCTGGATTTAAAGGTTCATTAAATAGATATAGAGCTCAAAATATAGATTGGCTTGAGCTAAAAGAATTAGATTACCTAAAGATTTCTCAACCAAGTATATTTATTGGAGGAGAACACGATCCTGTAAGAAAATTTATTAAAGATTATGATGCATTCAAAAATGCTGGAAAATATTGTGACAATTATAAAGGTACCTATATTATTAAAAATTGTGGACACTGGGTTCAACAAGAAAGTTCTAAAGAAGTAAATGTAATAATTAGAAGTTTTCTCAAGGAAATATCCTAATTTAGAAACCAGTGGATTCTATCTTGTCCAAAATACAACGTATCATCTACTATAAAAGAAGGAACACCAAATAAACCTCTTTCAACAGCATCAGAAGTCAAAGATTTGAGCTCTTCTTTAATTTCATTATTTTGTGTTGCTTCTAGGAATTCATTGCTATCAAAATTACCTTTTTTAAGTACTTCTATTATATTTTTAGGCTCATTTAGGTTTACATTATCAATCCACATAGCCTTAAATATTGCAGTATTATATTCCGAAAGAATTCCCTTTTTTTTTGCTAATAAGGCACCTCTCATAAGATGTAGAGTATTCACTGGAAAGGCATCATTTCTATTAATTTCAACATTATAATTGTTGGCATGCATTTTTAAGTCTCCCCACATCCACTTAGCTTTAGCTTCAACATGAACTGGAGATCTGTTATTTGTGGCTGCAAAGATACCGCCTAATAATACTGGATTATAAACTATATTAAATTTAGTACGGTCCGCCTTAATTAATTGAGTCCAAGCTAAATATGCAGTAGGGCTGCCATAATCAAAATAAAAATCTATACTTTTCATGAAAATATATTAACGTAGCATTTTAATTTATCAATAATAAATTCAATGGCAAAAATAAAAAACATTACATCTATTCCATCTGGATATAAATTATATAAAACAAGCGAAGGAAGGTTTGCAGATTGGATTGGACCATACTTTTTAAAAAATAAGTTTCCAAATACTATTTTTGGTACAAGAATTAATGAAAAACAGTCAAACCTAAACGATGTATCTCACGGTGGATTTCTTATGGCGTTTGCAGACACAATAGGTGGATATTTTTCATTTAAGACAGTAATGAAACCTATAGTAACAGTTACATTAAGCTCTATGTTTATACGTCCTGTTCCAATTAATTCATGGTTAGTAGGAAAAGGAAAAGTAAAAAAATATGGGAAAAGAACAATTTTTGTAGAAATACAAATGTATACTAAAAAAAATCTAGTATTTACAGCTAATGGGACTTGGCAAATAATAAATATTGCTAAAGAATAGATTTATAGTAAATTACAATTTAAATGGGGGGATGCATATGAAAAACTTTTTGCTTTTTTTTATAACAGTCTTAGCTTTTTTTCTTTCCAATTGTGAAAAAAAAGCTTCAAAAGGACCTGTAAAAATTGCCTTAATAGAACCAATGTCAGGTCCATACGCAGCAGTAGGTCAAGACATGCTTGCAAGCTTAAATTTTTATGTTGAACAAATTAACAGAAATGGTGGAGTCTTAAACGGTAGAAAGTTAGAAGTTGTCCCATTTTATAATGCTATGAAAGCGGAGAAAACAACCGAACTATTAAGAAAAGCAATAGACGATGGAATAAAATTCGTAACACAAGGAGCTGGAACTAATCACGCACTAAATATAATAAAACAGGTGGATAAGTGGAACTCTAGAAATCCAGGAAAAGAAGTAATTTATTTTAACCATTCAGCTGTATCTACAATTTTAACCAATGAACTTTGTTCTTTCTATCACTTTAGGTTTGATGCTAATGCAGATATGAAAGTAGCTGGTTTAGTCTCGCAAATGGCAAAGGACAAGGATGTAAATAAACTTTATCTCTTTAATCAAAATTATGCATTTGGAAAATCTATTAGAGATGCTGGAATAAAATTTATTTCAGAAAGAGCTCCTCGTATTGAAATAGTGGGTAATGAGTTGATTTCCCCATTTGGGAAAGTGCAAGATTTCACTCCTTATGTGTCAAAAATAAAGTTAAGTAATGCTGATGCTATTTTAACCGGAAACTGGGGTCCAGATGCATATAGACTTGTAAATGCACTTGCGGACTCAGGTGTAAAAGTTAAACTTTTTGGTCCTTATATTGCGCAGGCTAACGGAATGCAATCTATGGGTAAAAATGTCCTTTTTAATAAGATTATACAAATTAAAGAATTTCAACCTACTGAACAAAATAAGGATAATTGGATTGTAGAAGTTAATGATAATCATCTTAAAACTACCTCATTTACTCCTGACTTTGATAGAATGAGATTTATGTTAGAAATGCTAACTAAATCCATTAACAATACTCAATCTCTTGACCCAAAAAAAATAGCATTTGAACTTGAGAATATGTTAGGTAGAGGTGCATATGGTCCAGTAGAAATGAGAAAAGAAGACCATCAAATTCATTTTGATATGATTGTAACTGAAATTACAAACGATAATGGAAAAACAATAAAGTATAAAGACAAGGATTTTGAAGTATCCTTTAATGAGTTAGGAAAAATTGAGAAAAAAGATATTACTCTTAAAACTTCTTGTAATATGAAAAGACCTTAGACTAGAATGACTTTTGAAATCTTAATTTTTATTTTTTTTAATAGCATATTATATGGAATGTTTCTTTTTATGCTGTCTAGTGGACTTACTCTCATTTTTGGAATGATGGGGGTTCTAAATTTTGCACATGCATCATTTTTTATGCTAGGGGCTTATATTGCTTATCAAATCAATTCTCTAACTAATTTTTGGATAGCACTCTTTCTTGCTCCTCTTACAGTAGGTATTATTGGAGGTTTAACAGAAAAATTTGCCCTTAGAAAAATTCATAAATATGGGCATGTAGCAGAACTAATATTTACATTTGGCTTATTTTACATAATAGAAGAAGCTGTGCAAATGATTTGGGGAAGAGTTCCTGTACAGTATGAAATCCCAGATAGTTTGAATTTTTCACTTGTAGAAATTAGCGGTATGTCATACCCAGCATACAGCATGTTCAGGTTGTTTTTGTCTGTAGCTATATTTTTGGCTCTATATCAAATTTTAGCCAAAACTAAGACAGGGCTTATTATTAAAGCTTCTTTAACTCATCCACAAATGGTCTCGGCCTTAGGACACAACGTACCTAAAGTATTCAGTTATGTTTTTGGTTTTGGGTGTGGTTTAGCTGGGCTTGCAGGAGTATTAGCAGGAAATGTTATTGGAACAGAGCCTTCTATGGCTCTTTTACTAGGACCAATAGTATTTGTTGTAATAGTAGTCGGAGGCTTAGGTTCATTAAAAGGTGCATTATATTCTTCTTTATTAATTGGTTTTTTTCAAACAATGGCTATTTCTTTAGAATTTAGCCTTAACGACTTATTAGCTGTCTTAGGGTATGAAATAGACCTGGAGAGAACCATAAATGAATTTACTAGTATTACAATTTCACAGTTAGCACCAATAGTTCCTTATTTATTGTTAATTCTAGTATTAGTTTCTAGACCTAGAGGTTTATTTGGAGGAAGGGATGTTTAAACAATACAAATTCTATTTGATTTTTGTTTTGTTTACATTCACAGTTTTATTGCCATTTATCTTCACTTCCTCTTTTGCATTAACTCTGTTAAGTAAAATGGGAGTTTTAATCATATTTGCAGTTGCATATAATATGTTATTGGGACAATCAGGACTGCTGTCTTTTGGACATGCTATTTATTTTGGTTTGGCAGGATATGCAACAGTTCATATTATTAATGGGGTCAATGCTAAATTTTTAATAAATATTCCCATTACAATTATGCCTATATTTGGTGCATTGGTAGGTTTAGTCTTAGGTATATTAATAGGATATTTGTCTACAAAAAGAATCGGAACTGCATTTGCTTTAATATCACTAGGATTTTGTGAATTAGTTACTGCTATTACATTAATTTTTGTTGTTTTTTTTAATGGGGAAGATGGAATAGAAGCAGATAGAGTAACTGGAACAGATTTTTTAGGCATTACTTACGGTCCTCATATTGAAGTATATTACCTAATCTTATTCTGGTGTTTTGTTTGTGTTTTACTAATGTATTTATTGACAAAAACCCCGTTTGGAAAAATGTGTAATGCAGTAAGAGACAATTCTCAAAGAGCAGAATTTATTGGTTATAATATCAGAAAAATAAGATGGCTTGCATTCTCACTCTCTGCAACATTTGCCGGAGTAGCTGGAAGTCTTCATGCCATAAACTATGAACATATAGGATTTGAAACTGTAAGTTTGACTCAGTCTGGTAATGTACTTTTTATGGCATACATAGGTGGCATAGGAAACTTTCTAGGACCTATAATAGGGGCAATTAGCTTAACATATTTGGAAACAATGTTGTCTGGAGTAACTGAGTCATGGGTTTTGTACCTAGGGTTAATATTTGTTTTAGTAATCGCCTTCGCACCACAAGGCATTTCTGGATTAGTTGTTATGCATGCTCCTATATTTAGAATTAGGCCAAAACTATTATATAAATTGTTTATTCCTTATTTATATTTAATAAGTAGCATCTTAATATTAGTTTTTGGAGTTACATTGGCTGTAGAGTATATTCACTCTCTAAAATTAGAAGTAGATGAATTCAAAATATATTGGATTACGTTTGCTAAAAATAAATTTTTTATATTACCCTTATTTGTAGGATCTTTATTGTTAGGTTTTTTCTTAACAAAAAAAAGTTTTAAGAAGGTAAAAGAAAATTGGGATGAAATTATGAATGAAATTAAACTAAGTTTAAAGAAATGAGTACCCAATTACTTTTAAAGGATGTTAAAAAGAATTATGGGAGTTCTGAAATTATACGAGGAGTAAACCTAAGTATACAAAAAGGAGAAATTCACGCATTGATAGGCCCAAATGGTGCTGGAAAATCAACTTTATACAATTTAATTTCTGGAGTCCACACTCCATCATCAGGAGAAATAAAATATAAAGATAAAAATATTTCAAATCTCAACTCTCACGAAATTTATAGACTAGGATTAGCTAGAAGTTTTCAAATTACCAATATTTTTCCTAAATTATCAGTGTTTGAAAATATAAGATGCAGTTTATTATGGTCAAATAGTTTTGGTTATTCGATTTTTAAAATTTTAGATAATAGAAAGTTACTGAATGAAAAAACTAATGAAATTTTAGAATTAATTTCCCTACAACATTGTTCAAAAGAGCCCGCAGGACTATTAAGTTATGCTGATCAAAGGTCTCTTGAAATTGGAATAACTATAGCAGGAAATCCTGAAACAGTCTTATTAGATGAACCTACAGCAGGAATGTCTAAAAGTGAGACCGAACGAGCTGTAAAATTGATAAATAGTATATCAAGAAATAGAACAGTGTTGATTGTTGAGCATGATATGGGGGTTGTTTTCGATCTTTCTGACAAAATATCTGTTTTGGTTTACGGAGAAATTATATGCTCTGATACTCCTATAAATGTTCGTAATAATAAAAAAGTTAAGGAAGCTTATTTAGGAAATTATGGAGACTAAATGTTAAAAATTACTAATCTTAATTCTTACTATGGAAAATCTCACATTCTTCAAGGCCTAAATTTATCTGTAAATGAAGGAGAAATAGTATCACTATTAGGACGTAATGGTGTTGGAAGAACTACTACTATAAAGAGCATTATGGGTATGGTTAAAGCCAGCGGTTCTATAAAATTTAATGATCAAGAAATTCTAGGAAAACAAATTCATGAAATATCAAATTTAGGATTAGCATATGTATCAGAACATAGAGATATTTTTCCTGATTTAACAGTATTAGAAAATCTAGAATTAGGAAAAAAAAATGTATTTTCTAAAAATTCGTGGAATATAAATGAATTATTTGATTTATTTCCTAATTTAAAGGATAGAAAAGATGTTCCTGGCGGTGTTTTATCTGGAGGAGAGCAACAGATGTTAACTATTAGTAGAAGCTTGCTAGGTAATCCTAGGCTTATAATGATAGATGAACCAACTGAAGGGCTATCTCCTCAAATGGTTAAGAATGTGGAAAAGCTTTTAATGAAAATATCTGAAAGAAATATTGCCATTCTGTTGGTTGAACAAAAATTATCTATAGCTTTTAATTTATCTGATAGGGTTTATGTTATGGGTCATGGTAAAGTTGTATTTAATGGAACCGTAGAAGAGGTCAAAGATAATAAGCTAATTATTAAGGACTGGTTAGAGGTATAAAATGTCACTTCTTAAAAATATAAAAATACTTGACCTAACAAGATTTGTAGCAGGTCCGCATTGTACATCTATTTTATCTGACTTAGGTGCAGAAGTTGTAAAGGTTGAAAAATGTAATAAAGGAGATGACCTAAGAATAATTGGTCCTAAATTAGAAGGAGTGTCACTTTGGTCTGCTGTTTTAAACAGAGGTAAAAAGTCTCTTTCTCTAAACCTTAAAAAGAAAGAAGGGTTAGAAATCCTTCATAAGTTGTTGAAAACCAGTGATATTTTAGTAGAAAATTTTAGACCTGGGGTTATGGAAGGTTTGAATTTGTCATGGAATGAGATAAGTAATATAAACTCAAAAATAATTATGGCACGTATCTCAGGTTATGGTTATCAAAGTAATACAAATGCAAGACAAGCATTTGATGCAACGGTACAGGCCGAAACTGGCCTAATGAACATTAGCGGAGATATAAAAAATAAACCAACAATGATAGGTACAGTTTTACTTGATTACACAACTGGATTAAACCTTGCAATTGGTATACTAGCAGCATTATACAATAGGGAACAATCTGGTAAAGGAGAACTCATAGAAGCTACTTTGGCAGGTTCTGCATTATCCATATCTATGGCAGCTGTTCCTAACTTTTTTCTCAATAAAGAAGATTTTGGAAAAATGGGAAATTCTGATAGATACTCTTCTCCATCAAATACATACAGAGCTAAAGATGGATTTATTCACATTATGGCTGGGAGTGATGATAGATTTAAAGCTCTTCTTATGGCTATGAAAAAGCCAAATATTTTTAAAAATCCTATGTATAAGGACACTAAGAAAAGAATTAAAAACCAGGATAAACTTGATAAAATAGTAGAAGAATGGACAAAATCAAAAAATATTGCCTATCTAGGAAAAATTCTACAAAAGTTCTCTGTTCCCTGGGGAAAAGTCAGAAGCTTTTCGGAATTTTTGCAAACTAAAGAAGCAAAACAATATTTGAGAAAAGCTGACATAAAAAATAAAAAAATAACAGTTCCAAAACTCTCTATTAATTTACCCCGTAAAAAAGTTACTTTTAAAAAGAAAGTTCCTAAACTTGGTCAAGATAACAAAGAAATATTAAAAAATTTAGGATTTAATACAAAAAAAATTGATGTTCTTAAAAAAAATAAAATTATTTAAGCAACCTTATTAAGCCTATTTTTAGCTGAGTTATATTCTTTTTCAAGCTTTTCAACCAATGCAGAACAGTTTTCAACCTCTTTAATTGCGCCAATACCCTGACCACAACCCCAAATGTCTTTCCAAGCTTTTTTCTTATCCATACCATCCAATGAACTAAAATCCATTTTAGAAGGATCACTCTTTGGAAGATTATCAGGATCAAAACCTGCGGCTGCTAAAGAAGGCTTTAAATAGTTACCTTTTACTCCTGTTACTAGATCAGTGTAAACTATATCATCTGCATAATATTTAGTTATAGCCTCTTTGTAAGCTTTATCAGCATTAGCTTCTGCTGTTGCAATAAAAGGAGATCCAATATACCCAAAATCTGCTCCACCTGCTAAAGCAGACAAAACGGCTTGACCTGTAGATATTGAACCAGACAAAGCTAATGGTCCATCAAACCACTCTCTTATTTCTTGTATTAGAGCAAAAGGAGACAATGTTCCAGCATGCCCTCCTGCTCCAGCAGCAACTGCAATAAGTCCATCAGCTCCCTTTTCGATGGCTTTTTTTGCAAAAAAGTTGTTAATAATATCGTGAAAAACTAGCCCTCCATAACTATGAACGGCATCGTAGACCTCTGGCCTAGCTCCTAATGAGGTTATAACTATTGGTACTTTATGTTTTACAGTAAGCTCCATATCATGCTCTATCCTATCATTAGTTTTATGAACTATTTGGTTAATTGCAAAAGGTGCAGACTTTCTATCGGGGTTTTTCTTATCGTGTTGTAAAAGTTTTTCCTTGATTTCATGAAGCCAATCATCTAATAATTCCTTAGGTCTAGCATTTAGAGCTGGAAATGAGCCAACTATGCCAGCCTTACATTGTTCAATAACAAGCTTAGGGTTAGATACAATAAATAATGGCGCTCCAATTACTGGGATTTTTAGATTTTGCTTTAGTTCTTTAATGTTCATTAGTAAAATTTATGTTAAACATAAATGAAACGCAAATAGTTTTTTTAGATAATGGAGCGAAAATGAAAAATGATATTCTAATACAAAAAAAACAAAATATTCTTGATATAACTTTTAATAGACCCGAAAGTAGAAATGCGATTAATAGAGATATGTTTGAAAAACTTTTATCAACCCTTGAAAAAAGTAAATTAGATAAGGATTTAAAAGCAGTATTCTTATCAGGTAAGGGCGATTCCTTTTCTGCTGGTGGAGATGTTAAGGATATGGCAAAAAATAAAGACAAAGAAAACTTACATCAAAAAACAATTTCTTTAAGAAGAATAATGGAGGTGTCTAAATTATTATACAGTTTACCAGTGCCTACTGTTTCAATAATTACGGGTCCTGCAGCAGGAGCTGGTTTTTCATTAGCATTAGCTTGTGACATGAGAATTGCGACTCAAAACGCAAAGTTTACCACTGCCTTTGCTAAGGTTGGGTTTTCTGGAGATTTTGGAGGAAGTTTCTTTCTTACTAAACTTATAGGAACTGCAAAAGCGAGAGAATTATATTATTTCTCTGATGTTGTTGATGCTGAACAGGCAAAGAAATTAGGTATTTTGAATTATTTAGTTGAAAAAAAAGATCTAAATAGATTTTCTAAAAATTTAAAACAAAAATTTAGAGAACTACCACCAATAGCCGTAAGGTTTATGAAAAAGAATCTAAATAATGCTGAATTGGAAAGTTTAGATTTGTGCCTTGATGAAGAAGCTATTCATATGATGATATGTAGTGAAACTCGAGACCATAAAAATGCCGTTAAAGCATTTGTCGCTAAAAAAAGACCAAAATTTATAGGAAAATAATTATTTTCTTTTTTTAAATAGAGCTTTTATCGCCTTTTTATGCTCTTTACTGTTATGCCTCGTAGCTTGCATAATAGCACTAAAATCTAAAAATTCATCAAGAGGCATCTTATTGGCCATCTTAAGAAGCCTTTTTAAATATCTTAATGTATTTGGTGGTTTCCTAGCTATCTCTTTTGCTAGAATGATAGTTTCTTTCATAAGTTCAGGGCCTTCGACTGTTTTTAAAACTAAACCTATTCTTTTAGCTTCTTCAGCATAAACTTTTCTACCAGTAAAAGACAGTTCACTAGCTTTTTCGTATCCTATAATCTTTTGCAAGTAATATGCGCCTCCATCACCAGGAATAATACCCAAATTTATAAAGTTTTTTGATAAAAAAGCATCTTCCGACATAATTCTTAAATCGCACATACAGGCTAAATCAAGTCCTGCGCCAATAGCTGCACCATTTAAAGCGGCAATACTTGGAACTTCTAATTTTTCAAAAGCTTTAGGGATGGACTGGATACCGTATCTATATTTTTTTTCTACTTCTTCCACATTACCAGAGAAGCTAGTATTATTTTTTCTTTTCATTTCTTTTAAATTTCCTCCAGCTGAAAAAGCTTTGCCATTTCCAGTTATGACTAATACGGAAATGCTCTTTTCTCGATTTACGAATGTTATAGTTTTAATTATATCTTCTATTAAATGAGATCCTGTTAATGCATTTCTAATATCATCTCTGTTAAAAGTTAGCAATCCTACCTTATCCTTAACTGAGAAAAAAGAGTCTGATAACTTAATTTTTTTTTTCATAATAATCCCTATCAAGAATTAAATTAGATTTAAAAAAATTTTAGATTTAATTATATGCACTTTCTGAATGACTCGACTGATCTAACCCCATTTCTTCCTCATCAGAGCTTACTCTAATTCCTGTAATTTTTTTTATTATTTGTAATATTATAAAAGTTGCTATCGCTGCATATAGAGCTACTACTAAGCTTGCAAAAATTTGAATATATAATTGCTCTGATATGCTGAAATCCGAGTGTCCTAACCCACCGAATAATTTACTTCCTAGAGGTGCAAGGAGAATAGTCCCTAAAAGACCTCCTACTCCATGTACTGCAAAAACNTCAAGTGTATCGTCTATTTTCAGAACATTTTTTACAAAACCAACCATATAATAACAAACAATTGCTGCAAAGATNCCNATAAATAGAGCTCCAGATGGACCTACAAAACCTGAAGCTGGTGTAATCGTTGCTAACCCTGCAATGCACCCTGTAGCTGTTCCAACCAAAGTTGGCTTTCCATGTTTAAACCACTCAATTAACATCCAAANTAAAGAAGCTGTAGCCGCTGAAATGTGAGTTGCAGTCATTGCCATTCCTGCATTACCATCTGCAGCCAAGGCGCTTCCGCCATTAAATCCAAACCATCCCACCCATAACATAGACGTCCCAATCATAACAAGAGGTGGACTGTGAGGTATTAATTGTTTTTTACTATTTCTAGGGCCTAACAAGTAAGCAAAAACTAATGCGGAAATCCCACAATTTAAATGGACCACTAGACCTCCTGCAAAATCCTGAACCCCCATTTTAGCTAACCAACCTCCACCCCATATCCAATGAGTTATAGGTGCGTACACAAGAATTAACCAAATAAAGCTAAACAATAATACAGCAATAAATTTAACTCTCTCCACAAATGCACCTACTATAAGCGCCGGAGTGATAATAGCAAATGTCATCTGAAACATAAAAAAAGCTGTTTCAGGCAAACCAGCAAACTCTGAATCTGTAGTAATATTTGATAGAAATATTTTTG
The DNA here is from genome assembly GCA_002720125.1 of Rickettsiales bacterium. Taxonomy (GTDB): domain Bacteria; phylum Pseudomonadota; class Alphaproteobacteria; order TMED109; family TMED109. The sequence goes on from PBGQ01000007.1 coordinate 32,012, forward strand.
ATAAATCTCCAAAATAATTTCCTGTTTCAGTAAAAGCTATGCTATAGCCTATTGCAAACCAGGTTACTGACATTAAACAAGCTACTGCGAAACATTGTATTAAGACAGAAATTAGATTTTTAGAATAAACTAAACCTCCATAAAATAGAGCAAGACCTGGAAGTGTCATGAATAAAACCAGAGCAGTAGAAACTAAAATCCAAGCTGTATTACCTTCTATCATAAATATCTCCTGTGTTATTGTAAACTTTAAGGATAGAAAGATTAGTCAACAACAGAAGTTATCAATACTGAGATTTTAAATAAAGATCAACATCGCGTTACTTCAGCTATTAGCTTACTTCCGACCGCATAAGGTCTAACGTATTGCAAATGGTATATTATTAATTCGAATAGTCAATAACCAAAAAAAAAGTAAACTGTTAGCTATCTAATTTTTCGAAGTTTTCTTTCAAATAATTATTAAAATAGTTTTTGAAAGGTAAAAAGTGAGAGTTTAAAATACCAAAGGTTTCTTTGTCTATTTTTACAACTTTTGAATCCTCTAAAGCCTCTATAGTGCCAGTTCTTCTATCCCCTGAAAGAATAACTCTAGCTCCAAAGTGATCATTAACTTTATAGAATTTACTAAAATTTTTTCCAGATTTTTCTTTTCTAAATGTGTTTTTAAATGATCCTTTTAGTACTATATAAAATCCATCAGCAATCATACCTTCTTCAAAAACTACATCTCCCTTTTTAAAACTTTGAAACCTTACAGAATCGTTTTTCAGTGATCGAGTCATAACAGCGTTACGAGGAAGGATACTTTCAACAATCCAGCCAAAAAAGACTCTTATCTTTGTAGAAAAAGATGGAATAAAAGATAAATAAAAAATTCGCCATATAAGCCAAGCAAATATCCCTTTCACAGTAATAAAATATATCTTGCCTACGCCATCTCTTGATCCTAAAGAGGCTAAAGAACCTTTAGAGGAGTAATGAAATTCTTTTAGTTTTGTTTTTGTTAATGAATTAGCGATGTTTCCTGCTAAAAGTTTTCCTTGTCTCACTGCAAACTGCGCATTTGGAGGAGCAAAAGCCAGCTTTTTTTGTTTAAATAGCATTTGTTTCTTATCTTTATTTGGGATTAGAGCCGCATCTCCAATTGCCCAAACATTTTCTTTATTTCTAACTCTTAAAAACCCATCGGTAACAATTTTACCATACTCTAAGTCTAAATCACTGTTTTTAATAATATTAGAAACTGTTGAACCAATGGTAGATATAACTGTATGTGATAATATAGTTTTCTTATTGCTTAAAAAGATTTGATACTGTGTTACTTCCTCCAATGAGGTGTTCAAATGAATTTGAATATTTTGTTTAACAAATCTTCTAAATGTATATTCACCTATATTTTTATCCATATCAGGCAAGAGTTGATTTGCAAATTCAACTATATGAAAGTTGACTTCATTTTTTGTCAATGAACCATAATATGGAATTAACCTGTCTATCATTTCTTTTATCTCGCCTACTGTCTCAACTCCTGAAAAGCCTCCTCCAACAACTACAAAATTTAATAGTCTTTCTCTAAGTTTGTTATCTTTTGTTACATCGGCCAACTCCATACAACCAATTATATGATTTCTCAAATCATGCGCATCTTGAAGACTTCTCATTTTAAAAGCGTGATCTCTTAGTCCTGGAACAATATCCAGATTGCTAATTTGTCCCAATGCAATAACTAAATGATCATAGGTTATGAAGTGTGTACTTTTTTTAAAACCCTGATGTATATATACTTTTTTTAATTTAAAGTCTATATCTGATACTTCAGCATTTCTAAATTTAATACCTTTGAGCATTTGTCTAATAGGTGTCACTGCATCTGCAGAATTTAATGTTCCTGCAGCAACTTCCGGAAGTAGCGGTTGAAAAATAAAGTAATTGTTGTCACTAACTAGCTCTATATCACATCCCCTTAATCCTATTTTCTTTAAAGCTTTGGCAGTGTATACTCCTGCAAAACCTCCACCTAATATTAATATTTTGTTCATTAATTATTTTCTCTTTCTATATTCTTCTTCTAAGTTATTCCAAACTTCTAAAGCTTGATACTTTGGCACAAGCCCTAGTCCTTTCTTAGCGTCTGAAGATATTATGTTAGATGATGTTACAACGTCAACCACTGAAGGAGTATTTTTCAAGGCTAATTCAATAGAAGATCTTAATTTTTCTGCTTTCTCTACCCTTACGCTAAAAAGCCCTAAACCTTTTGCTAGAACAGCATAATTACTATCTCTTAAAGTAGTTCCATATACTCTATTACCATAATTAAGCCTTTGGTCATGAGTTTCTATATTCCATGCTGCATTATTTGATATTATTATGCATATATTAGAGTTATTTCTTATGGCAGTGTCAAGTTCCATAGCATTAAAGCCAAAAGAACCATCTCCAGTTACACAAATAACTTTTTTATCTTTGAATATCTCAGAAGCAGCAATAGAGTAAGGTACACCTACTCCTAAACAGCCAAATGCGCCAGAGTCAAGATAATACTTGGATTTAAGTCCAACTCTAGCAAAACTTAATATGTCTCCACCATCAGCTATACCCACATAATCTCTATTCTTAAACAATACTTCTAAAGTGTCAAAAATAAGAATTGGATTGATTTTTTTATCTTTACCATAAGACTTAGTTACTTTATTTTTTACCTTTTTAATTTGATTATTGTGATAATTGATTATATTTTTTCTCCATTTTCTATCAAAATTAATTTGTCCAATTTTTTTTGTTATTTTCTTCAGAACAATTGCAGGATCAGCAAGTATCTCCGGGTCACCTCTTCTGTTGTCTGTTAGTTCTGATGCCGTATCAGACAGTCTAATAAATTTAGCTTTTTTAAATATAGCTGGGGATCCAAAAGCTAGTTGATAGTCTAATTTTCGTCCAATTAGAAAAACTAGGTCAGTTTCTTCCATTACCTTACTTCTAGCAGCATAAACATTGCATTCGTGAGATAAACTAACTAACCCCCTACTTTCTTGAGTATCTAAGTAAATAATACCTGTTTTTTCTAAAAATTCGTTTATTTCTTTTTCACATTTTATTGCTCCTCTTCCAGTAATCACAACAGGCTTTTTGGAACACTTTATAGAATTAATAGCTAATTCTATATCTAAAGGATCTGGGTAAATAGAATAATTTTTTTTATCAGCTAGCCATTCTTTGATTATAAACTTTTCACTTACATTTTCTCTTAAAACATCTGTAGGAATTTCTATATAGCTAGGTCCAGGCGAGCCCATTTGTCCTATTGCACAAGAATAAGCTAAATCAATCTCTCTTATAATTTGTTCTGAAACTCTAGCAGTTCTTGCATAATTGGTAATTGGTCTTAATATTTCTGTATGAGGAATGTCTTGTAGTGGTCCCATATTTGATTGTGGTATTGGAGTACAGCCTCCAATTAAAAGAATGGGAATGTTAGACAAATAGGCATTAGCCATACCTGTAACAGTATTAGTAACTCCGGGCCCTGCTGTTACTATCGCAATCCCGACCTCTCCAGTAAAAAAAGAGTAAGCTTGAGCCATATGGATTGCAGCTTTCTCGTCTCTTACATCTATTATTTTTATACCAGATTTGTAGCAAAAATCCCATATAGGCTGAATATGTCCTCCTTGTAATCCAAAAATAACTTTTGTATTTCTTTTTTTTAGAAATCTCACTATCCAACTTGCACATGAATTTTTATTTTTATTTAAATCCTTTTGCATGCTCACCTGATTAAATTAGTAGTTTTACTCTTTCTCTTAATACTTTATGCAATATTTTTCCAGTTGCATTTCTCGGCATTTCATTTTCTTTAATGAAAAATACTTTCTTTGGGCATTTATAATGAGCAATGCGATTTTTTGCCCACGATATTAATTTTTTCTCCATTAGTCTAGCACCATCTTCTAAAATAGCAAAGCAACATACTATTTCACCCCATTTTTCATCAGATACTCCTATTATAGCCACATCTTTAATTAGTGGATTACTTCCTATTATATTCTCAACTTCAGCAGGATAGATATTTTCACCTCCTGATATTATCATATTTTTTTTTCTATCAACTAATTCTATATATCCATTTTTATTTCTTTTTGCTAAATCTCCAACTGTTACGTAATCCTCAAAAAAAGCTTCTTTAGTTTTAATTTCATTATTCCAGTAATGACTGAAATTATATGGTGTTTTAGCAAAAAGTTCTCCAATCTCCCCATCTTTAACTTCTTTAAAGTTTTTATCTAATATTTTTATTCGCGAAATTCCTGTGCATTCCTTACCTACAGTACCTATATTATTAAATTGTTGTTCCGGATGAAGCATAGTTACCCATCCTGACTCACTAGAACCATACAATTCGTATAATCTAGCCCTAGAAAAAAATTGTAAAATACCTTTCTTGGTATCTTCTCTTGCAGGTGCAGAAGATATCATAAATGTGAAAGGCTTTTTTAACATATTACGAATTTTATTTTTTTTAAGATAATCTAAAATAATTATAAAATGAGTTGGTACTAATGATGTGAATGAGCACTTATTATATTTAATTAATTTAAAAAAGTTAGCTACATCAAAACTTTTTCTACTATATAAAGTTATTTCTGCTCCTACTGAAATGTAAGCACAAAAGAAATTAAAAGAATTCGCATGACAAAGTGGCATTACTAAAAGAGCATTATCATTTTTCTTTATTTGAATTTCAATAACTGTCGTTTTAGATAAATGATAATATCCTTCGTGCGATCGAACAACTCCCTTAGGCATTCCGGTTGTTCCTGAAGTGTACATCAATGACCAACTATCCGATAACATTGTTTTTGAGTTAAATTTAAACTTTTTAGAATAATTTAAAGCAGTTTTATAAGAGCAATCTTGTGTTTTTTTATTTTTTATCATTAAGTAATTTAATTTATTAGATTTAATTTTATTTTTTATATAACTTATATTTTTTTCAAAATATTTTTGATAGATTACAAGCTTTGGCTTTGAGTCATNAATAATTTTTTCTATCTCTTGTGAGCTTAATCTAAAGTTTATGGGTAATATAATTGCAGATAACTTAGATGTAGCATATAAAACCTCTGCAAATTCCACGCAGTTATATGCTAAAAGAGCTACTCTGTCTTTTTTACGCAAGCCTAAAGAATAGAAATAGTTTGAAAGATTGGATCCATTCAGAGCTAGTGCTTTATAACAAATCTTTCTGTTTTCATCTCGAACGGCAATTTTTGTTGGATTAGCATTGGCATGTTTATTTATTATTTGGTCAAAAGTTAGCATATTATTAATAATTATTAGATTTATTATTAATAAAATCAATAAATATCAATTATTTATAAAATTAATATTCTTATATTGTATAATTATTATGCACATGCCTTAAAAAAGTACAAAATTAACGTTTGTAATTATATTGAATAAAAATAATATTAATAGTTAATCAATTAAGGAGCAAGATTTATGAATTTTTTTATATATTTATTACGTTTAACTTTAATATTTGCAGCAGTATTTCTATATTTTCAAAAAGCATTTGCGGACATAAAAATGTCTGGTTATCAAGAATTTTTTATGGGCTCTGCTGACCAGACAAAAATGCTTGGATTAAATACTTCTGATCAGACTGACCAAAGCAAATCAGGTTTTGATAATGGTACTTACACCAGAATTATAGCAACAGCTTCTACTAAATTAGATAATGGTTTAGAAGTTACTGGGGTATATACATTATCAAAAGATACAGATAGCGGTGGTAACGCTGATAATGATGGTGTTTCTGTAGACCAAAATGATATAACTGTATCCGGAGGATTTGGCACTATTGCTTTTGGTAATACAGCATCAACTGGAAGTATTATGCATTATAGAGCTGATACTATAATTCCTACTGCAGAACCTGACGGAGCAAATTATAAGTTTTTCTTTACTGCAGGTTCAAATAGTTATGGACCAGTAAATGAGCTTGATTATGCAAGAGATTCCATGAAAATTAGGTATTTAACAAATGTTTATGAAGGTTTCTCTGCTGGTATATCATATGCCTCTTCTGTAATGGGTGAAGGTGATACTGCCTCAGGAACAGACCAAAACACTGGTACTGCTTCCGATTACTCTGATATTACTGATTTTGTAATTAAATATGCAGGAGAAACAGATGGCATTGGCTATGGCATTACATATGGTTATACAACTGGTAATACTCAAATTGTTACAAGTACACAATATAATGATTATGAAGGCACAATGATTACAGGCGAATTAAGTTACGCAGGTTTCACCATACAAGCTAAAAAGCTGGATCAAGGAGACTCAGGTGGAGCAGTAAGTACTACAGATGATGGAGAAGCTGAAGGTTTTACATGGTGTGCAAAATATGGTAAAGCTAATTTTTCAGTTGGCTATTGTGACCAACATTCCGAAGAAAAGGAAACCGGAGTTGCTATTAAAAATGAGATGGATGTCAAAGTTGCATCGATAGGATATGATTTAGGCGGTGGAGTAAATGTATCTGCAGCCTATTTTAGCCATGAAGAGTCTCAAGGAAATACCACTGATACAGATGTAGATGGAGTTTTTACAATGGTTAGCTTTGGTTTTTAGAGTTTCACACTCCTGTGAAAAAAAAGAGTATATCAAGACTTTTAATTAACTTGATATACTCTGCCTCAATTTCTAGATTTTTAATTACACTTAAAATTCGTAAAACATGGAATTATATTGTTCCTCTGTAAGTTTAGAAATTTTGTTTTGTCTTGTATATTCATACAAAGAAAACCACTTTCTTTTAGATTTTTCAAAAGGTGAATAAAATCTAGGAATAGTATCTTCAATAATATTATTCATTAAATCTGTTTCTTTCTCTGAAGAATATTTATAAAAAACATACTTTGCGTAATCTAAATCTTTGTTAAAATAACTTACTGCCTCTTCAGTTGTTTTTTTAAAATCTAACAGGAGATTAGACTCTAATTCAAGCATAGTATTGGATGTAAACAAATCTAAAGCACAAAAATTTGGAATATTAACATCTTCTAAATAAATTTTTCTTACNCTCATTCCTTCTAAAATACATTCTACACCTTCAAAGTTTTCGAAACATAACCATGCTGCGTCCATTCCATTCTTTAAATTTTTTACATGATAAAAATCCTTAACGTTTACTGCAACATTCGCGGTTCGCTTTATATCATTATTTCCCGTATATCTTGCTATGATATCTTTAGCTATAGTGTCAGTGACTTCATTACTTACTGGAGAAGTGATATTAACATCCTTATTAGAAATTAGCTTCTCATAACCTAATTCTGAAAATATAATACCNCCGTTTGTTTCAAAGAAATTTCCTAATGAAATTACATTTTTATGATGTTCCTCTATTAAGTGAAGTGGTTCATTTGTTGCGAACTGTATTTTATCCTGGGATAGTTCTGAAAAACCATCATAATGGCCTTTGGGTTCTATTATTTCTAATTCTAANCNTAAATTNTCATAAAGNCCTTTTTCNTTTGCAACTAAAAAAGGCAAGTGATCAGGNTTTAANAACCACTCTAATGCTAGTTTNATATNCATATTAATTCCTCTNAGTTTNTTNANNGTATATAAAGGAAGCTAATTTAGCATTCTTATTAAATATTTATTATCACCTACAATAGTACTCCCTACAACAGCATTATCTGACAGGTTCAATGGGTATATTCTCAGCTAAATATTAAGCACCCCAAATTAAATAATTAAGGATTAGCAAGTATTAGTCAATATTTTTCGTAGATCCATTTTTCTAAAACTTTATTATTTAAAGTTTAAGTGTTATTTTGGACTAATATTCATCTTGGTTAGATATTATGCATTCTTATCAAATAAACATTGAAAAAGATAAAGTTAAAAATATTATAAAAAGAATAAGAAACTATCCTTGGGATAAGACACTAAATGTTAAATCCTGGGAAATGGGCACTAACAAAAAAGAACTCAAAGGTATATGTGATTACTGGACCACAAAATATTCATGGAAAAAGGAAGAAAAAAAACTCAATAAATACAACCACTTTAAATCAATTATTAATAATTTAAATATTCATTTTATTTACATAAAGAGCTCATCAAATAAATCTATTCCTTTGCTTCTGAGTCATGGTTGGCCAGGTTCAATAGTTGAGTTTTTAAAAATTATTGAACCTTTAACTAACCCTGAAAAATATGGTATTGATAAAGCTCTATCGTTCGATGTTGTGGCACCATCTATACCTGGATTTATATTTTCTGAGGCACCAAAATTCCCAATTGGACCAAGAAAAATTGCCAAAATATATAATAATCTGATGACCAAAGTTTTGGGTTATGATAAATATATTGCTCAAGGTGGTGATTGGGGTAGTGCTATCTCTTCATGGCTAGGATTTGATTATGCTAAACATTGTATGGGTATACATTTAAACGTTATGATTATGAGAGATAAGAATGGTGCCTTAGACAATAAAGAAAAACAATGGCAAAAAAGATTTTTAGAAAGTCAGATTCTTGAAAAAGGCTACAGATCTTTGCAATCCTCTAAACCTCAAACATTAGCTTATGCAATGATTGATAGCCCTGTTGGCGTGGCAGCATGGATTATTGAAAAATTTCATAGCTGGTCAGACTTAAGAAAGTCAAAATTTTTAGAGGTATATAATATTAATGATTTGATAACAAATATAATGTTGTACCTGGTAACTGATTCTTTCAATACCTCTACTTGGATTTATTACGGTAGACGAATAGAAGGAGGAAGAATACTTAATTATAATAATAAAAAAGTTATGGTTCCAACTGCATGTGCTATTTTTCCGAAAGAGTTTTTACCTTGGCCTCCAAAAAGTTATGTAAAAAGACTATATAATGTGACGCAATGGAAAAAGTTTTCAGATGGTGGACATTTTGCTGCAATGGAGAATCCTAAAGAATTAATAAATGATATTAGAAATTTCTCTATTCAATTTAGATAAATATTTTAAACATTTAAGCATCTGCAATTTTAATTATCCAAGCTATTGATTCTCATAATAAGTTCTTTAAACATTTGAGTTTCTTTAACATTAAAATCATCCGTGAGTTTTTTGTTATTTTCCTCACTAGCAGAAAAAACTACTCCAGTTTTTTTTGTATAGGTTACCCATTTATCTTTGATCAATTTCTTAACATGTCTTCTAACAGTTTCGACACTTAATCCTGAAAGCTTTGATATAAGTGAATAAGTCAATATTTTAGCATCATCATAGCCTTTTTTTGATAGATTATGCCAGTGTTCTACAATTTCTTGTCTTTGATTTTTATTTAGTGAGCTACTTACAATTAATAAATTATGCCAACATATTATTTGTAAAACTAAATATCTTCTAGCTCCTCCGGCTAGTTTAATTGCCTCACAAGATCTTTTAATTTCAAATTCTAGAAACTTTATCCATATAAAGGCGAAGTTATCTTCAAAATTTTTTTCTAATTTTGATGTCATAAAAATTATTGTAATGGTAAAAACCATTAAAAACAATTTTTTATGAATTACAACAAAATCTCATTATGGGAAATAGAATAGTTGATTCAAAATAGATTAATATTAACTTCGTCTTATGTTACATGAATTAGAAATTAATACAGAAGTTACGAGAAAAAATAATCCTTTTACAATTTATAAGGTCACAGAGAAAAAAACCTTAAATAATATTATTCATTATACTCTTAAATCTAAAAACTCAGGCGCTATTATCATTAGTGAATATGCTATTAATAGGGATTATACGATTAAAGGAACTAACAAAAGTCAAAGTTTTCTTCTACAATTTAGAAGACAGGTAAGAAGATATTTTACTAAGAAATAGCAAGTTTCACTTTAGCTTTATAAAATTAAAAAAAAACACCTGCACAATGTTAAAATTGTGCAAGTGCTTAATTATTAGTTTTCTACTACTCAGCAGAAACTTTTAGTATGTTACCAGAATCTGTAGTCACATAAAGAGCATTGTCATAGCCCATTCTTAAACCACGGAATCTGTCTGCTGCCAAACCAGGCATGTGGATAACACTTCCAATTGAAAGACCGTCATCAGCAATATCATACATATCGATACGTAATCCACCAGGTGTTCCACCGAAACCAATACCCATGATACCAGCAGCTAAACGACCTTCATAGATACCCCAGTTCTTACCTTTTAGGAAAGCAGCTGATCCAGTACCTTGTGAATAACCGTTATTGTTCCATGCTGGTGGCATTAAATCTTTAAATCTAGTATCACTCATTGGTGTATACGCTGCACGTATAGCAGGAGTCATACCTTCTTTTTGATTTGGCTCATAACCACAATACTTATCTGGACAAGCACTTCTTCCGCCTCTTTTTTC
>PBGQ01000008.1 GCA_002720125.1 Rickettsiales bacterium
GAGCCTATTATTTCTATAATTATGGTAACAATAGGATTATCCATTTTCTTTCAGGCTATAATGAAATGGATGTTTGGTGTTTTTGCTGAACCATTTCCAGAAATTTTCACCAGTAAAAGTATTTCCATCTTAGGCTTAAATATACAGACAGTTTATATTATGAGCGGATTAATAAGCATTTTCATAATGATCAGTTTTGCAATATTTTTTAAAAAATCTCGACTTGGACTAGCAATGAGAGCAACAGCATTTGATCAACAAGCTGCACAATCTCTCGGGGTTTCAGTAAAGGAAGTATTTTCAGCTGCATGGGGTATATCAGCTTTAGTTTCAGCAGTAGCTGGTGTAGTTTTCGGAATAGTAAATGGAGTATCCTCTGGTATTTCCATAATAGGAATAAAAGTTTTTCCCGCAGTTATTTTGGGTGGATTGGATTCAATTTTAGGAGCTGTTTTAGGTGGTATGGTTATCGGCATACTTGAAAATCTAGCACAGTACTTTGATGTTCAATATTTAAAAATTGGCAACTTATACAATATCGCACCATTCTATGCGCTTATTATTATTTTAATGATTAAACCATATGGTTTTTTTGGAACCAAGGATATTGAGAGAGTATAAGTATGCAATTCAAAAATATTAGACCTTGTGGTGATTATAGAACGTCGTATGAAAAAGATATGACTATGTTTCAGGACAAAACTAGCTTTTATCTTACTTTCTTTGGTATTTTATTACTTTCAATTTGTCCATTATTATTTGATTCGCACATCATTTTTCTTTTAATTAACATTGGTTTTTATGCCATAGCAGCTTTGGGATTAAATTTATTAGTCGGATCAACTGGTCAAATATCAGTTGGACACGCAGCATTTTTTGGTTTTGGTGCATTTGCATCAGTTTGGTTAAATAATAATTTTTCATTTTTTCCTGTCTGGCTCTCTATTCCAGCAGCTGCAGTATTAACCTCCCTAGTAGGTATACTTTTTGGAATACCTGCTGCAAGACTAAAAGGTTTATATTTGGCTATAGCTACACTAGCAGCTCAATTCATCATACAAGATTTTTTCTCAAGAGCTGCATGGTTTACGGGGGGAGTAGATGGTGCATTAGCAAAACCTTTTCAACTTTTTGGAGTGGTTTTTGATACAGATCAAAAATATTTTTACATAGTTCTATTTTGGTTAATTGTCAGTTTTTTAGCTGTAACAAATTTAATGAGGTCTCGTGATGGAAGAGCCTTCCTTGCAGTAAGAGACCATTATCTTTCTGCGGAGATGATGGGAATCAATTTAACAAAATATAGAATTCTTTCTTTTGGAATATCTTCTTTTTATGCAGGATTGGGAGGTGCTCTTTATGGACATTATTTAGGTTTTGTATCTATAGAGGAATTTAATATTCAGCTTTCAATAACATTTCTTGCAATGATAATTATTGGAGGNTTAGGTTCAATTAGAGGNTCAATGATGGGTGCAGCATTTATGGTTTTATTACCTGAGGTAATGGACTGGGGAACAAGATCACTNGCTGGTTCTANNNTGGATAATCTTTTATCCTTAACAGACGCTTTGCCTTTTATTAAAGAAGCTTCAATCGGTTTAGTTATAATATTATTCTTGATTTTTGAACCTAATGGATTAGCCTATCGATGGGGTCAATTAAGGGCTTGGTTTAAATTGTATCCGTTTTCATATTAATAGGAGAGGAGAAAGAAGAATGTTCTTAGTCAAATATATAAAGTTTATTTTGGTATTTTTTATTTATTTATTTATCAAAACTTTTCTGATAGCAAAGGATATTCCTATAGGTCATCTGGTAGATTTTACAGGAGCAACTTCTAGTGTTGGAAAACCTTTTGGGGAAGGAGTAGCTGATGCCATAAAATGGATAAACCAACAAGGTGGAATAGAAGGAAAGAAAATTCGATCAGATATGGTTGATTATAGTTATAAAGCTCCAAGAGCAGTAGCAACATATAAAAGATGGAAATCAAGATTAAAAATTATTGCTGTTCAAGGTTGGGGAACAGCGGATACAGAAGCCCTCATGGAAACCATTGCAAGNGATAAAATTCCTTTTTTCTCTGGTTCTTACGCAGGGCAGCTAACTGATCCTACAGGCCAAGCTCCTAAATCTTTTAAAGCCGCTCCTTACAATTTTTTTTATGGACCATCATATTCAGATGCCTGTAGGGGATTAATATCATGGGCTTTGAAAGATTGGAAAAATAAAGGAAATGATAGTAAACCAAAATTCGTTCACATGGGAGACAATCATCCTTATCCTAATGCTCCTAAGCAAGCATGTCAGGAGTATGCTGAAGAAATAGGTTTTGAGGTAATGGCTGTCATAAACTATACTCTTGCTCCCGGAGACTTTACGGCTCAATGTTTAACATTAAAACAAATTCAGGCTAACTATGCTTACCTAGCTAATTCTTCAGGTTCAACCATATCACTCCTGAAAGCATGCGATACCGTCGAAGTTGATACTCAATTTATGACTAATGTATGGGGAATTGATGCTCCAGTCATAAAAGCTACTGGAATGCCAGCAAATGGAACAGTTTTCGCAGTAAGAACTGGNGCNGTATGGGGAGAAAACGCCAATGGAATGNANCTAGTTAAANNAATATCATCAATTTCNAATGATAAAAAATCTTATAGAACTGTTCATTATATTTCAGGTATCTGTTCAGCATTCTACATGAAAGAGGCAATGGATATTGCCATGAAAAGTGGAAAATTTTCTGGAGAATCTATAAGAAATGCAATGTATGAGAAAAAAGACTGGGTTCCAGATGGTTTGGACGGAGTTTGTCTACCATCTTCATGGACAGAAGATGACCATAGAGGTTTGATGGAGGTTCCTATATATAGAGTAAAAGTAAACGGCTCTACTGAAAAGAAAAGTGTTGAGAAACTAATGAAAGAAAAAATAATAGAGTTGGTAAAAGAGGATCAAATAAAACTGCCTAGGAGGCCAGAATGGAGAGGTTATTAAATTAAAAAGAAGATATTTAAATGCTTGAAATTAAAAATATTGAGGTAGTCTACAATGAAGTAGTTCTTGTTATTAAAGGTCTAAGCTTGCAATTAAATAAAGGAGAAATAGTTTCTTTGTTAGGAGCTAATGGAGCTGGAAAATCTACTACACTTAAAGCTATATCAGGGTTATTAAAAACGGAGGATGGAGAAATAACAAGAGGAAATATTTTTTTTGAAGGAAAAAATATTACCAAATTAAATCCTTCTTTAATCGTAAAAGATGGAATATTTCAAGTAATGGAAGGTAGACGCTGTATATCAGATATGACGGTTGAAGAAAACTTAAGATTAGGTGCGCATACTAGGAAAGACAGAAAAAATATTACTAAAGATATTGACAAAGTTTTAGATTTCTTTCCTCGTTTGAGAGAAAGGAAAGGTTTGTCAGGTTATCTCTCTGGTGGAGAACAACAAATGTTAGCAATTGGCAGAGCTTTAATGGCAAAACCCAAAATAATCTTAATGGACGAACCTTCAATGGGATTATCTCCGTTACTAGTAAAGGAAGTCTTTGATATCATAAAAAAATTAAATAAAGAGCTAGGTATTACTATCTTACTGGTAGAGCAGAATGCTAAACTAGCCTTAGGTTTGTCTCAAAGAGCATATATAATGGAAAATGGTAAGATAGTGCTAGAAGGTTCTTCAGAAGAATTAATAAATAATGAGGATGTAAAAGAATTCTATTTAGGGGGAGGAAATGAAAAGAGAAAATCCTTTAAGGATCTTAAATCCTATAAAAGAAGAAAAAGATGGCTATAAAGGAAATTAACCAAGGCTATAATTTTTATGAAGACCTCGAAGGTATTGATAGAGATAGGAGAGAAGAAATTCTTTTTAATAGCATTTCTGGTAATATTCTTAAAATTGCTAAGTCAGCACCAGGATGGAAAGAAATTTTACAAAACGTTGATATCAGCCAAATTAATAGCCGAGATGATTTAAAAAAAATACCCATAACAAGAAAATCAAATTTAACTAATATTCAAANAAAGAATTTTCCTTATGGAAATTTAACAACGAAAGATGCTACTGAATTTGAGTATATGTTTGCATCTCCTGGTCCTATCTATGAACCAGGAGAGCGTGGAGACTTTTGGCATATGTCAAGGAGTTTATTTGCTGCTGGATTTAGAGCAAAAGAAGTCGCTTACAATACTTTTTCTTATCACTTAGGACCAGCAGGTATAATGATGGGAAATGCAGTAAATAATTTAGATGGTGTAGTTATAGCTGGAGGTGTAGGAAATACAGAATTGCAAATAAATACGATATGTAATTTGAGACCTTCTTTCTATTTAGGTACGCCCTCTTTTTTAAAACTATTGATAGATAAAGCTGACGAAAAAGAGATTGATATAAAATCATTAAAGAGAGGTTTAGTAGGAGCCGAACCTTTTCCGCCTAGTCTTAGAGAGTTTTTTTCAGAAAAAGAAATAAATGTTTTGCAAATGTATGGAATTGCTGAAGTTGGATGTATAGCTTACGAAACTAAGGACCATAATAATAAAAATATTCCAGGAATGATCATAGAAGAAAATATCATATTAGAAATTGTTAGACCAGGGACGAACGAACCTCTTCCAGCAGGAGAAGTGGGAGAAGTGGTTGTGACAAAAATTAATTCAAATTACCCTATGTTAAGATTAGCAACAGGAGATTTATCGTCTGTTATTGATGAAATAAGCCCATGCGGTAGGACTAATTTCAGAATAAAAGGCTGGATGGGTAGAGCTGAACAATCTACAAAAATAAAAGGACTTTTTATTACTCCGCTTCAAATTAACGCAGTTATGAAAAAGTTTAAAGAATTGAAAAAAGTCAAATTGGTAGTAACTAACGAAAAATTAGTTGATAATCCGATGCTAATTTGCGAAGCAGAGAACAATTTTGAAAATCTAGAAAAAGAGATAAAAGAATTTTTTAAAGCATCTAATAAGTTAACTGTAAATGTAAGTTTAGTGATGCCTGGAGAAATAAAAAATGATGGTTTGGTTATTGAAGATAAAAGGGTTTACGATTAATTCTTTATAATGAAAGNCAAACCTTATATTACTGTTAAGAATTTAAGTTGCTCAAGAAATTATATGAACGTTTTTAGGAACGTATCATTAACTGTTTACCCTAAGAGCTATTTAATAATTAAAGGCAGGAACGGATCTGGGAAAACATCCCTTTTACTTGGACTGGCAGGCCATCTATCTATTCAGGGATACATAAAATGGAGTCGCGAATTGACGTCAATAGGCTATGTTGGACACAAAACAGCTTTAAAAGAAAATGAGAAAGTTGATGATTATATAAATTTTTGGAAACTATTTTACCGAAGTAAATGGAATAAAGACGATATAATTAATCTATTTTCTTTGAAAAAAATAATAGATTTTCCAACATCTCTTCTATCTTATGGTCAAAAAAAATTATTATCATTTATAAGGTTAAATATGCTAAAAAGCAAAGTTTGGCTTCTAGATGAGCCTTTGTCTGGTTTGGATTATACTAACAAACAGTTAATATTGAAGATGATTGAAATCCATAATAAAAATGGAGGTGCAACCGTTATGACAACCCACGACGACACTTATTTGATAAGAAAAGCTAAACATAAGGAAATAATAATTGATTAGAACATTCTATTTACTTTTCTATAGAGATTTCAAAGANACTTTGATTGATGGCACCAAATCGTGGTTTACNATTTCTTTTTTTCTTCTCTGCCTTTTGACTTTTCCATTGGCAATTGGCGGTACCGTAGAGAGTCTTCAAAATATATCAATAGCTGCTATATGGATTTCAGCTCTATTTTCTACANTATTATCTTTGGATAATATGTATAAAGAGGATTTTGAAAACGGAATATTAGAACAATATCATTTAAGCAGGATTTCGTTGCACATTATTGTTATTGTCAAATGCCTAAATCATTGGCTTTTTAGTGGCCTGCCGATTATACTATTATCACCATTCTGTCTTTATATTTTTAATGACAGTGGAGAAAATATATTAAGAGTAGTAATGTCTTTATTACTTGGTACGCTATTGTTTACATTTATAGGATCGCCAATATCAGCATTAACCTTAGGTTCAAAGGTAAGAGGCCCTTTATTAGCATTTCTAACCTTGCCATTCTATTTACCAGTAATTATTTTTGGGATATTATCAACTAATTATATAAATAATAGTGGAAATGCAGAATTTTATTTACTATCCTCTTTGCTTAGTTTAAGTATAGTTGCATTGCCACTTATAACTGTAAAAATATTACAATTTGTTATAGAATAATGTTTAGATTTTTTCATAAATATGCTAATCCTCACAGATTCCTGGAGACTTTAAATCCTTTAAGAAGAATATCTGGTTTTTTTTCTATTATTTTTTTATTTCTCGGCCTTCTATTAGCACTATTTTTTTCGCCTCCTGATTATCAACAGAGTGAAACAGTAAGAATTATNTACGTGCACGTACCATCCGCGTGGATTAGTTTATTTGCTTATTCGGCTATTTTTTTTACTAGCACTTTCTATCTAATATGGAAATTTCCAATATTTTTGATAATAGCGAAAGAAGTCACAATTATTGGGTTAATTTTCACATTAATTTCTTTAATTTCAGGTTCTTTATGGGGAATGCCTACCTGGGGTACTTATTGGGTATGGGATGCAAGATTAACCTCTTTTCTAATATTGTTATTCATTTATATGGGACTAGTTTTAATAAATAAAACTTTTAATAATACTTCTAAAGGAGACAACTCATTTGCATACTTAGCACTAATAGGAGGTTTCAATTTACCAATAATTAAATTTTCTGTTGATTGGTGGAATACCTTACATCAACCAGCAAGTGTTTTTAGGACTGCTGGTCCTACAATCAGCTTGGATATGTTAATACCTTTATTCACTATGGCATTAGGATTTTTTTTTCTTTTTGTATATCTACTTTTATCAAACATATATTCACATATAAAAGAAAAGAAATTTTTAATGGAAACTAAAAAATTTGGTTAAAATGCAAGAAGTATTAAATTATTTTTATATGAACGGGTATGGCTTTTACATTTGGTCCGCTTATTTGGTANCGACCTTTTTAATTATGGTTCTCATATTTTCAGTAATCCTAAGAAAGAAAAAAATCGAAAAAAAGATATTAAACTTAGAGAATAAATAGATTTGATTATAAAAAAAAAATTCAAGAGATTAAATTTAATTCTTTTATTTATGCTTAGCGGTAGTATTGGGCTTTTTTTTCTATTAAAAGCACTAGAAGAAAAAATAGTTTTTTTTTACTCACCAACGGATACCATGAGTAAAGATTTTTACACAGAAGATTTAATAAGAGTAGGCGGTATAGTGCTAGAAAACAGCGTTCAATATAAAAAAGATATGTCTGTAGATTTTACAATAACTGATAATAAAAATAATTTAAAGGTAGTATACTATGGAATTCTACCAGATCTTTTTAGAGAAGGGCAAGGAGTTATAGTAGAGGGAAATATGAACATAGAAAAAAACATTTTTTTAGCTTCAAAAGTTCTTGCTAAACATGATGAAAATTATATGCCACCAGAATTATTAAAATCTGTTAATAAGGAAAAAAAATGATTTCAGAAATTGGACATATGTTTCTCATAGTAGCCTTTAGCCTTTCTTGTTTGCAATTGATTGCTTCTGTAAAAGTATCAATCTCATCTAGTCAGTCTATATATTTATACTTATCTAGACAAATAATGATGATAATAAGTATTCTTTTGATTCTTTCATTTATAACATTAATCTTTGCTTACGCTTTATCGGATTTCAGCATTTTAAACGTATTTAACAATTCCCATACAAATAAACCTCTAATCTACAAAATATCTGGAACTTGGGGTAATCATGAAGGATCTTTAATGATGTGGCTCGCAATATTAGGTCTATATGGAGGGNTTCAAACTGTAGCCTCAAAAAAATTACCAAATAATTTTGCTAACTATGTAACATTATCACTGAGCACAATTTATATAGGTTTTATCGGCTTCACTCTATTCACATCCAACCCATTCATAAGAGCTTTCCCAGTTCCTGAAGAAGGAAATGGCTTAAATCCTGTACTTCAGGACCCAGGGCTAGCTTTTCATCCACCCTTGTTATATTTTGGCTATGTCGGTTTAACAATTCCATTTTCATATGCAATAGCAGCACTTTTAAATGAAAAAGTTGACTATCAGTGGGCAAAGTGGGTGAGACCTTGGGTGCTTTTGTCTTGGGTTTTTTTAACATTGGGAATTACTTTAGGTTCTTGGTGGGCTTATTATGAACTTGGATGGGGTGGTTGGTGGTTTTGGGACCCGGTAGAAAATATCTCTCTTCTACCGTGGTTATTAAGTACCGCATTACTTCACTCAACTAGAGTAACTGAAAAAAGAAATAATTTAAAATCATGGACCATATTACTTTGTATTCTAGCTTTTTCTTTAACACTTCTTGGTACATTTATAGTTAGGTCAGGATTACTAACCTCTGTACATGCTTTTGCTTCCGATCCTGCCAGAGGGGTATTTATTCTCTCTTTTCTATTTATAATTACCGCAAGTTCATTATTTCTTTTTGCTATAAAACACGAAAAAATAGAAAACAATAAATATTTTTATTTATTTTCAAGAGAAGGTGGTTTGCTGTTAAATAACATATTTTTTTGTGCATCGGCATTAACTATTCTAATAGGAACGCTTTGGCCATTATTTATAGAGATAACAAGCGGAAAAGATATTTCAGTAGGGGCTCCTTTTTTTAACTTAGTTTTTTTACCTCTTATTCTTCCAGCNATATTTTTANCNGGAATTAGTATTAACCTAAAATGGAAAGTAAATACTTTTGATTATATATTACGTAAGTTTTGGAAAATAGTTACTATTACATTATTTTTAGTAACTTCTTACCTTTTTATTTATGGTGGACCAGTTTTATATTTTTTATCTATATCAACAGCAATTTGGATATTCGTTACAGTTTTTAATGATTTTATAAGTAAACTCTATTCAAACAAAGACAATAAACGCATTAAAATAAGTAGATTGTTTCGAATAAATTACTCTACATACGGAATGTACTTAGCACATTTAGGAGTAGCTCTTTTTATTCTCGGGGTAGCAATATCAGAAGGAAAGAAACAATATTATGAAGGTGCCATAATGGTAGGAGATGAAATCAAGATAGATAACTTTGAAATTACGTTAAATAAGATAAGTAATGAAAGGGTGAAAAATTGGATATCAGAAATAGGAGATTTTACTGTTAAAGAAGAAACGAAAGATACTTACATAATGCAAGCTGAAAGAAGAGTCTACTTGGATACTGGAATGCCATCTACTGAGGCTGGCATCAAAAGAAATAATTTAGGTCACTTGTATATAGTTATGGGGCAAGAACAACCTGCGAACTCAGGAAAGAGAATAGTAAGAGTTTATCATAACCCTTCAATAATCTTAATTTGGTTAGGAGCCTTTGTTATGGCATTAGGAGGTTTTATAGCTTTGTTAGAAAGAACGGTCACTCCAAAAAAATCTGTGGTTCATTAGATGAAGTATTTAAAGTTTCTTCCATTAATCGCTTTTGTATTTTTATCTATATTTTTTTTTAAGAAAATAGACAATTTTGACTCAAACAAGGATATTAGTTCTGCCTTGTTAAATAAGCCATTTCCAAGAATTGATATACCTGATCTAGAATCAGAAATCAGTTTAAATGACTATATGCTTAAAAAGCCAGTAATTATAAACTTTTTCGCATCATGGTGTGCTCCATGTAGAATGGAGCATAAAACCCTAACCTTCTTTGAAAAAAACTTTGTAATTATAGGAATAGCATATAAAGATAATAAGGAAAATATAAAAAATTTTTTAGAAGAATTAGGAAATCCNTACAGGAAAATTTTTCTCGATACAACCGGCAGGAGTGCTATTGAGTTGGGGCTGTACGGAGTTCCGGAAACTTATTTCATAGATAGTAAAGGAATTATAAGATATAAACATGTAGGTCCTATAAATANCAAGCAATTTAAAGAAAGTATAAACTTTATGAGAGACTTAAAGACTAAAGAAAATGACTAATAAGTTTTTATTTATAACAATTTTTCTATTTTTTAGCTTTAATAACTATTCTATTGAACACGACTCTAAAACTAAAATGAGAAGTCTTGCTAATGAGCTTAGATGTATGGTTTGTCAGAATCAATCACTGCTAGACTCAGACTCAGAACTGGCAAAAGATCTGAAAAATTTAATAATTGAAAAGTTTGATCAAGGTGAGTCGGAAATGGAAATTAAAAGCTTCCTAGTAGACAGGTACGGAGAATTTATTTTGTTTAAGCCTGAGTTTAATTCTGCAAACTGGATGTTGTGGGCATCTCCTCTTTTTTCAATAGTTTTAGTAGGGCTTATAGCCTTAAGAAAAACTAAGCTAAAGAACAGGAAAANATGATTTTTTTTTTAACTATTTTTTTTATTTTCATAACTTTTATTTCACTATTTATATTTAAAAATTTTCAAAGAAGAATTAAAGAAGTTTCAAATAAAAAAAAAATAAAATACTTTTATTTCTTCAGTTTGCTGTTTGTATTAGTAGTATCAGGTACAATTTATGTTACTAGATCTAACTTTTGGCTAGGAGATGATTTAATTTCTAAAATAATGGATAACCAAAATATAAATAATCAAAAGATACTAGACCTAAATTTAATAAATAATATTATCAATGATCTTGAAAGAGATTTAGAAGCTAATAAGGACAGCGTTGATATTATTGAAAGTTTGGCTAATACAAAGTTTTTAATTGGCGATTATGTAGGGGCAGCAGAGGCTTATAAAAAAGCAAGAGGTCATGAACCGAACAATCTTGATTTTCTCAAAGGTGAAGCCAATGCTAGATTATTTTTTGAAAAAAATAGAACTAGCGATTACACTTCAGAGTTATTTGCTAGAATAATTAATAGAGAACCTAGCAACTTGATAGCTTTGGCTGTGCTTGCTGANAANTTATCAGAAANAAATAATTTTANTCGNGCTAAAGAATATTATTTAAGATTGTTAAATCTTTTAGAAAAAGATAGCCTAGAGNATACAAATATAAGAAANAAATTAAAAGAGGTTGAAAATAGACTCAATGATAAAACAGGTAAATAGTATTAGAAATATTTCTATCATTATTCCAGTTTTCAATGAAGAAAATAATGTCGTAAAACTTTTAGAAGAAATAAAAACAAGTTTAAAAAACTCAATTAGGTTTGAAGTTATAATAGTTGATGATGGTTCTACAGATAATACACTATCACAATTAAAGAAATCCAAGCACAGCACTAAAAATATAACTATAATTAAGCACAAGAAAAATTTTGGTCAAAGTTATAGTTTAAGGACTGGAATTCTTTCTGNTAGATATGAATACATATGCACTATAGATGGTGATGGACAAAATAATCCCAATGAAATAAAAAAATTATTACGAAAATTTATGGTAAATTCTGATTTCAATCTAGTAATTGGAAATAGAGTAGACCGACATGATAAACTTGCGAAAAGAGTTGCATCCAGATTTGCTTTTTTAATAAGAAAAGTTATTTTCAATGATAAAACTCCTGATACAGGGTGCGCAATGAAAGTTTTTAGAAAATCTGATTTTTTACTAATTCCTTTTTTTAATCACATGCATAGATTTTTTCCTATTTTATTTAAAAGCTATGGAGGGAAGATTGTGTCTGTTCCAGTAAGTCACAGAAGACGATTTAGCGGACATTCTAAATACACTAATCTTCAAAGAGCTTTAGTGGGAATTTATGATTTGATTGGAGTTGTTTGGTTATGTAAAAGATCGTATAGTCCAAAGTTTATTGAAGAAAAAAAAATTATATGTAATAAAGAGAGGTGAATATGGAAATAAGCTTACCGTGGCTAATAGTAGGATTAACTGGTCAAGTTTTTTTTTCTGCCAGATTTATAATCCAATGGATTTATAGTGAGATAAATAAAAAGAGTATCATACCAACAGCATTTTGGTTTTTTAGCATATTAGGAGGAGTTACGCTACTTTTGTATGCTATACACAGAAAGGATCCTGTTTTCATAATAGGTCAATCAGCAGGACTACTCATTTATGCGAGAAATCTTTATTTTATAAATAAACAAGGAAAAATAAGATTTTCTTTAAAGGCTATATTTCAGAACCTTTTGAAGAAATAAAAGAAATTCATAGAAATAATTATATAGCTTATTTCCAGTCACTTAGGAGATAAATATTGTATTTCCTAATTTTTTTATTAACTCTAAAAGATAAACTCTTTATTTTAAGAGAATTACTGCTATTTTTCTTCATTGTTAAAGTAGGTTCTGTTCGTGTCAACAAAATTATATCATATCCTGAAAGGTCAGCTGTGTCCGTAGTTAATTCAAAATGATCATTTATTTTTTTATCACCATTCCATTTAGCTTTAGGTACTTGTAGGTCTCTTAAATAATACAGCATATGTGAATAATCTTCTCTATCATCNGAGATAAAACCAATATTTTTTCTAGATAATATCTCTTTCCTTATTTCTTCTGATAAAGGCACCACAAAGTTCCACTTGTTCATAGGATTAAAATTTTGATGTTTAGAAAAAATTATGAAAATTATAATGAAAGAAAAAAATAATTGATTAAATAATGAAGAAGCAGTTATAAAAAATCTATTTTTTTTGTTGACCAAGGTTCCTAAAAAAAGACATCCAAAAGGATAACCAACTACTGCCCAATTTGCATTAGCTCTGGAGAATAAGGCAAGAAATGTAATTAGTACTATTGGGGAAATAAACAGAAAAAGCAAAATTTTTTGTTCTTCATTTAAAATTTTATTATTTTGATTCTTGATAAATTTAATAAATATAAATAATAAAGGAAATATTCCAAAAACAAAAAATTGACTTATAAAGAATATTACGGGCTCTAATATATTAATTTTTAAATTACTAGTGTTAGCATTATCAAAAGTATGATTAAAAGTTACAAAACTATTTTTCATATTCCAAATTATATGTGGAGAAATAAAAGCAATAATCACTATCAACGAAATGAGGAAATTATAGTTTAAAACTAATTTCTTAATTTTATTCGAAAAAAAAGAGGCAAAAATTATCGAAAAAAATAGGTATAACATTGCATATTTCGATAAAATACCAAGTGATATTGCAACTGCAAAAATTAGATAATATTTAATATTTTTAAAATTACTTTGTATTATCTTAATTAATGATAAAGCTGTCAAAGCAGAGAAAAGCAATAAAGGAACATCAGTAGAAATAAAGAAAGAAGAGAACGTCACTCCTGGCATTAATAAATATAGTGCACCTGAAAATATAGATACATTTATATCTTTTAGCAAGCAATAGCTAGAATAAATAATTATAATGCAAGTAATAGAATGCATTAAAGGAGAAAAAAGTCTTAAACAACTTTCTTCATCTCCACACATAAATACATTCATATTTATTAACCAAGCTAGAAATGGGGGTTTTGAATAATAACCCCACTCAAGTTGTTTAGACCAACTCCAATATTGAGCCTCATCATAATGTAAAGGAAAATTTAAAAAAAAATTTGAAAATAATCTAAATAACAAAACCAAAAGAATTATAACGTATGTATTTATTAGAACCTTTCTAATAGAATTGCCTTTATTTAACATAGGATAATTTACTTACTTTCTAATACACTATCCCAATAAAGAAAATCATTCCAAGTATGATGCAGATAATTTGGTGGAAAAAGTTTTCCCATTTCTCTTAATTCATAATGAGATGGCTTCTTTGGTTTTCGTATAAGTTTCATATTTGCGTCACTACAACTAAGACTTCCTTTCTTATTATTGCACTTAAAGCAAGCAGATACTACATTGTCCCAGGAGGATATTCCTCCTTTTGATCTGGATATCACATGGTCAAAAGTTAATTCAGAGGCCTTAAATTTTTTACTGCAATATTGGCATGTAAACTGATCTCTTAAAAAAAGATTAAATCTTGTAAAAGGTATTCTTTTATCAAGGGCTATAAATTTCTTCAGAGATATAACACTTGGTAATTTCATAGAAAAGCTTGATGCACTTACTTTAATATCATATTCAGCAACTATATTTACTCTTTCTAAAAAAACCGCCTTTATAGTATCTTGCCATCCCCATAAAGAAAGAGGAAAATAACTCAAAGGTTGATAATCTGCGTTTAATATTAGACACGGGCTATTATTTAATTTTTTGCTCAAGAAAACTCCAATCGTTTAATCATACAAACTTAATAAAATAATTTAAATTCTTTTTTTTATAAAATCTAAGCCTTTTATTAAACCGTCTTCATTAATTGAATGCTCTAAGTTTTGATATTCTATGGTTTCTACATTATTAGATAGATTTGTAAGGGATTTTTCGGCTTCATGTAATTTATTTAAAGGAACTATAACGTCGTTTTTCCCATGGATTAATAAAAAGTCATTTTTTTCTGTTCTTTCTTCGGCTGACCCTTGTATATAAGCGCCTGAATAGCCAATAACTCCTAAACATTTTTTTCTTAAAGCATAAAATATGGACAACATTGTTCCCTGACTAAAGCCTACTAAAAAATAATTATTTGCAGATAAATTATTTTCCTTTAAATTGTAGTTAATNTAATCTTCTAACAACTTGTAAGACCTAAATATTTGNTCAATCATATTTGGATTAGTACCCTGATTAATTTCAAACCATTGTCTACCAGATGGATTTGCAGAACATTCATCTGGTCCATGAGGAGAGAGAAAAGTCGCTTCTTTCAAATCTTTTTTCCAATAATCAGCCAATTGAATAAGATCATTGCCATCGGATCCCCAGCCATGAAGAAATATTACAAGAAATTTTATTTTTGTGCTTGACTTGACAACTGGGCCACTTAATTTTAATAATTCGTTCATAAATAAATATATACACTAATATTAATATATATATAATAAGAATAAAGGAATTTTATATGGATAAGGCACTTAGTTCAGGAATTATAATTTTTTCATTATTAGTATTCTTAGTCTTGATAGTTGGAGTTGTGGCTATGGCGAGGGGAGATTCATTTAATAAAAATTGGTCACAAAAACTAATGAGGATGAGAGTATTATTTCAGGCAATAGTAGTACTTTTCATAGTAGTTTTTTTTGGACTAGTTAGCAGTTAGTATAGAATGAAGAATATTTGGTTAAAAGGAAAATGAAAGTCTTAGTAGCAGTTAAAAGAGTAATTGACTATAATGTCAAAATAAGGGTAAAAGCTGACTCCTCTGGTGTTGAAAAAGAGAATGTGAAAATGTCAATGAATCCATTTGATGAAATTGCGGTAGAAGAGGCTGTAAGGTTAAAGGAAGGTAATAAGATTGATGAAGTTATTATAGTTTCTATAGGAAGTGATAGCGTTCAAGAAACTATAAGAGGAGCACTAGCAATTGGTGGTGATAGAGGAATTCATGTAAATACCGAAGATATGCTAGAACCATTAGCAGTTGCCAAAATCCTAAAGAAAATTATACAGGATGAAAAAATAGACTTTGCTATTTTGGGAAAGCAANCTATNGACGATGANTTTAATCAGACCGGACAGATGTTAGCTGGTATTCTTGATTGGCCACAAGCAACATTTGCTTCTAAAGTTGTGTTAGAAAATAAAGAACTTACTGTAACTAGGGAGATTGATGGNGGCCTTGAAACTTTGCAAATCAATGTTCCTTGCATTATAACAACAGATCTAAGGCTAAATGAGCCAAGATATGCATCATTACCCAATATTATGAAAGCAAAGCAGAAAAAAATAGATAAAATTGAATTATCTTCATTACAATTAGATTGCAAAAATAGATTAGAAGTTTTGAAAGTAAGTAATCCTCCAGAAAGAGGAGGAAGCGTTAGCATGGTTGAAACTCCACAAGAACTAGTTACTGTTTTAAAAGATAAAGAAGGAATCATATAATGAATTGTTTAGTAATTGCTGAGTTAGAAGAAGGGTCGTTGAATAGACCAAGTTTGGCGACTATTTCTGCAGCGACTAGTTTGTCAGAAAACATTGATTTGCTTGTATTAGACCCGCAAAAAAAAGATGAACTTGTTAAGGTAGAAAAGATAAAAAATATCCTACATACTGGAGAGAAAATTTCCAATATTTTAGCAGAAGAGATAGCACCACTTGTTTACGAAATTTCAAAAAATTATAATTATATATTAGCTCCTTCTGGAACATTTTCTAAAAATTTTATGCCTAGGCTAGGCGCTAAGCTNGATGTTCAACCCATATCAGATGTAATCAAGATACTTGGTGAGGATACCTTTGAAAGGCCGATATATGCTGGTAATGCGATAGCCACAGTTAAATCTAACGATCATAAAAAACTCCTTACAATTAGAACAACTGCTTTCAGTCCAGTTGCAGTTTCGAATGGTAACGCTTCATTAACAAAATTGCCAAATATAAAGGAGTCAACAACTAGTAAGTTTTTAAATTCCGAGTTATCTAAAAGCGAAAGACCAGAATTATCCTCAGCGAAGATTATAGTTTCAGCAGGAAGAGGTATTGGTTCTAGCGAAAATTTTAAAATTATTGAAGCGTTGGCCGATAAATTAGGAGCAGCAGTCGGCGCTAGTAGAGCAGCAGTGGATGCAGGGTATATTTCAAATGATTATCAAGTTGGTCAAACCGGAAAAGTTGTAGCTCCTGAACTTTACATCGCTATCGGCATATCAGGAGCAATTCAACATCTTGCAGGAATGAAGGACAGTAAAATAATAGTAGCTATAAATAAAGATGAAGATGCGCCTATTTTCCAAATCGCAGACTATGGCATTGTCGGAGATTTATTTAGTACTATTCCTGAACTTACTAATTTAATTTAGAGGAAAATTTGAATTTTATAGGTATTGATTTAGAAGGAGTTCTAGTTCCCGAAATATGGATGGCTTTGGCAGAGAGTACAGGAGTTGATGAATTAAAACTTACTACTAAAAATGTTGTAGATTATCAGGAATTGATGGACCATAGAATCAATATTCTTAATTTAAAGGGGATCAATGCAGAAAAATTGTTTGATATAGCAAAAGCCATTAAACCTTATGATGGAGCAGTAGAGTTTCTTGATGAAATAAGAAAAAATTATCAGGTTATCATTTTATCAGATACATTTTATAACTTATCACATGATATTTTTTTAAAACTAAAATTACCTACAGTNTTTTGTCANAAGTTGTTAGTTTCTAAGGAGGGAAAAATNANNGGTTTTAAAAAATGTGTAGAAGACCATAAACGTAAAACTATTCAAGCTATGAACAGATTAAATTTTAATACATTAGCTGTAGGTGATAGTTATAATGACCTAAATATGCTAAAAGAGGCTAAAAATGGAATTTTATTCAAGTCTACTGAAGAAATTAAAAAAAAACATTCAGAGTTTTTTAGCTGCGAAAGTTACAGTACCTTAACTAAAAAAATTCACAATATTTTCAAGGAGCAAAAAATTGATAAATAGGAGAAGTTTTTTTCAATATTTTTTATATGGTTTGGCTTTAGGAACACCCTTTAAGGGAGAAATTTTTGCACACGATGGAAATAGTCAGCAACAGAAAACTTTAAAAAATAATAGCAATGCTTTAATCATAGTAGATGTACAAAATGATTTTTGTCCTGGAGGAACTTTACCGGTTGAAAATGGAGATACCATAATAAAAACTATAAATAGTTTACAGAAGAGTTTTGATATAATAATTTTAACACAAGACTGGCATCCAAAAAATCATTCTTCTTTTTCTACAAACAATCCTGGGAGAGAAACTTTTTCTTTTAAGCAAATGCCATACGGAAAACAGGTTATATGGCCACCCCACTGTATCATTGGTACATACGGTGCTCAATTTCATAAAAGCTTAGATGTTAGCAAAGCAAGTATGATTATTAGAAAGGGTTTTAGAGAGAACATTGACTCATATTCAGGTTTTTTTGAAAATGATAGGCTTACTCATACAGGACTTGCAGGTATTTTAAAAAATCTAGAAATTAAAAAAGTATTTATAGCAGGTTTAGCATTAGACTTTTGTGTTCATTACACAGCTATAGACAGTGCAAAATTAGGTTATCAGACTTATGTCATGGAAGAAACAACATTGCCAGTAAATTTAGGATCCTCGGTAGCCGATACCTTTAATAATTTTAAAAAATATGGAGTAAATTATGGTAGCATAAAGGAATTTTTCTAGTTACTATACAACCATTCTACAAATTCCTTTGAGTCCCAATCAATAGCCCCTTCCACTTTAGCAAATATCTTGTATTCCTCGTTAGCAATAAACGTAGTAGGCAATCCTCTAATCTGGATTTTACTAATAAAATCTTTATTAAAATCATAGTATTTTTCTAAATGAACATAATTATTTTTCTTAAAAAAATTTTGAGCGGCTTCTATTTCACTATCTTCGCTTATTGTAATAACAACAATATCAGTAAGCTTTTTTTGTAAAGAATTCAAGCTTCCCATTTCTTTAACACAAGGTGCGCACCAAGAAGCCCATAGGTTAATTATATAGAATTTAGCGCGTTTATCTCTTAAGAAATAATAATTACCATCAAAATCTTGCAGTTTTAAATCATTTATATAATAATCATTATCTATTAGTTGAATTTTTTCAAAGTTATTGGCTTGAATTTTCGATAGCATCAACGAACTAAAAGTTACGATAGCAAGAAATGATATAGTAATTTTGATAATATTCATGATTAATATAATATAGAGTCTAATGAAGAAAAGAATACTCAAAAATAAAAAAAACTTATGGTCTGGAAGATTTAAGGAAACTCCTTCAAGAAATATGGCTAAAATAAATGCATCAATTGAATTTGACAAAATGCTTTATAAGCAAGATGTGCAGGCTTCTAAAGCCCATACTATTATGTTGATGAATCAAAAAATTCTTACAAAATTAGAATCTGATAAGATTCTAAAAGGATTAGACAGAGTAGAGAATGAAATTAAGAAAGGGAAAATGAAATTTCTTCCTGAATTAGAAGACATTCACACTCACATAGAGACAAGGTTGATAGAAATCATAGGTCCTGCTGCAAAAAAATTACACACGGCAAGATCAAGAAACGACCAAGTAGTTACTGATCTAAAGTTATGGGTCTACGAGGAGAGAATTCTAATTGATAAAAAACTACAAAATATACAAAAAGCTCTTATTGAAAAAGCTGAAGAACATTATAAAGATTTTATCCCTGGTTTTACCCATTTACAACCAGCACAACCAATAACTTTGGGACATCATCTTCTTGCATATGTTAATATGTTTGGTAGAGATAGAGAGAGCAATAAAAGTTTAGAAAGACATCATCTTTCTCCTCTTGGTTCTGCAGCTCTAGCCGGAACTTCCTTTGATATTAATAGGAATGAGACTGCTAGTAGATTAGGTTTTTTAGGTGTAATGAATAACTCAGTAGATGCTGTATCTGATAGAGATTTTATTTTAGACACATTAAATTTATGCTGTAGTATATTTATACATATGTCTAGAATCGCCGAAGAAATTATTTTGTGGAGTTCACCTGCGTTTGGATTTATAAGACTATCAGACAAATACTCAACGGGTTCATCAATAATGCCTCAAAAAAGAAATCCAGATGCAGCTGAGTTAATAAGAGGAAAAAGTGGTCGAGTAATCGGAAATTATGTTGCATTATTCAATACACTGAAAGCTTTACCTTTATCATATTCAAAAGACATGCAAGAAGATAAAGAACCTTTGTTTGATAGTATTAAACAACCTAAGATCTGCCTAGAGATTTTAACAGAGATGTTATTCACAGCTTCTTTTTTAACTAATAATATGAAGATAATGTGCAAAAAAGGCTTCATAACAGCAACTGATATAGCTGATTGGTTAGTGAAAGAGAAAGGCTTTACATTTAGAGATGCACATAATATTACTGGAAGAATAGTAGTTTTAGCTGAAGAAAAAAAACTAGAACTTGATAAACTGACTCTCAAAGATTTGAAAAGAATAGAGCCTAAAATTGATAAAAGAATATTTAGCGTGATGAGTTTAATTTCATCAATAGATAGCAGAAAAAGCTTAGGAGGAACTTCTTCAGGTAATGTTAAGAGAGAGATTATTTTAGCGAAAGAAAAATGGCTTTAGGAAGAAAAATTTTCTTTTTTATTATAATTACTTTATCTGCTTGTGGGAAAAAAGGTGAGCTTATAAATTATAAGGATGAGTCAAAAGAAATCTTCCCTGCAGTTATAGAAGAAGAAAGAATATACAAGTTTTAGAATGGAATATTTTATATACAAAAGAAATCACTTATACTGTGAAGATGTTTCTATTAAAAGGTTATGTGAAGAATATGAAACCCCCTTTTATGTTTATTCTAGTAGAAAAATTATTGATAACTTTAATTTGCTCAACAATTCTCTAAAAAGAATTAATTGTTTAATTGCATTTGCTGTAAAAGCTAATTCTAATCTTTCTATTTTAAGAACTTTAGCAAAATGTGGAGCTGGAGCAGATGTTGTTTCTTATGGAGAGCTTAAAAAGGCAATAATAGCAGGGATTAAACCTAGCAAAATAGTATTTTCGGGTGTAGGTAAAAAGGCAAATGAAATTGAGAAAGCTCTTGAAGAAGATATACTTCAATTTAATATCGAATCTATAGAGGAACTAAAAAAGGTAGCAAGTATTGCTAAAAATAAGAGATTGATAGCCAGGGTGGCTTTGAGGATTAATCCGGATGTAAAAGCAGGAGGTCACCCTAAAATATCCACAGGAAAAAAAACAGATAAATTTGGTATTTCACCTGACAAAGCTATTAAGGCTTATGACTTTGCTAGAGATAATAAATATTTGAATGTTGTCGGAGTTGATATGCATATAGGATCTCAAATATTAAAAATTAGTTCTTTTAAAAATGCTTTCAATAGAATTATTAAATTTACTAAGCAGCTCGAAAAGACAGGGCATATTATTAAGAATGTAGATTTAGGTGGCGGTATTGGAATTAATTACTCTGATAAAAAAAATACTGGCTTTGTAAGAAATTATACAGACTTAATAATCAAAACTTATAATAAATTAAATAAAAAAATAATAATAGAGCCAGGTAGATTTCTTGTAGCAGATGCGGGGATATTAGTATCTAAAGTTATTTACAAAAAAAAAAATGATAATAAAAAATTTATCATCATTGATGCGGGAATGAATGATTTTATGCGGCCAGCATTATACTCTGCTAAGCATCAAATTAAGATGCTTATTGAGAAGCAAAA
This sequence comes from Rickettsiales bacterium, assembly GCA_002720125.1. Taxonomy (GTDB): domain Bacteria; phylum Pseudomonadota; class Alphaproteobacteria; order TMED109; family TMED109. Next base: position 21,366 of record PBGQ01000008.1, read on the forward strand.
TGATGATAATAATTCTAAATACGATATTGTTGGTCCAATATGTGAAACAAGTGATACTATGGCCGAAGCAGTTATATTATCAAAAAATATTAAAAGCGATGATTATTTATATATAGATAAAGTAGGAGCTTATGGTTCTGTTATGTCATCTAATTATAATACAAGAGAAACAATACAGGAAATACTTATTAATAAAAATTGTTATGAGATAATTAAAAATAAAATAGAAATCGAAGATTTGATTAAACAAGAAAAAATTGCTTCTTGGTTGAAATAGATCAAGCTATATGTTTATAAATATAAAAATTGTCCAAGTTATTTTATTGATAAACGAGAATTTAAGACATATTTTTTACTTTTTTATTTATACAGCTTTTTTTTCTATTATATCGTTATTAGGTTTTTGGAAAATATTACCTTTAGTTTGTCATATTATTTTAGCAGCTTTATTTTTTTTATTACCATTTTACTATATTTATTTACATAAAAATAAATTCAAGTACATAAACAATAGAAACGTAATTATTTGGTTGGAAGAAAAAAACTTTTCTAATATTAATCCTCTTACTAGCTTATTTGATAAGCCAATTAATGAAAATTTAGATGGAATTAAATGGAAACTACACCTTAAAAAAAGCTACAATTACTCAAAAAAAATAAAATATTTTTTTCCAAAGATAAATATTAATTTAGAAGATCCATTGAAAACAAGATTTCTATTTTTGTTCTTTTTGGTAATAGCATTTTTTTGGTCTGCAAAGAATGATAAAATATTTATAAATATTTATAGCGTTCTAAACTTTAAAACTAAAAATGTTATAGAAAACAATATTACATCTTCAAAAATTTGGTTAGTACCTCCAAGATATACAGAAATTATGCAAAAAGAAATATTCATAGATTCTGAAAGCTCTTCAAAAGAAGATAACATAAAAATTCCAATTAATTCTGAATTAAAGGTAAAGATACAATCTAAATCTCAAAAACTTAATTTCGTTACAGGAAAAAATAAGAATTATTTTGAAGAAACAGAAAAAAATAATTTTGAGCTTTATTATAAAATAATAGATAACCAGAATTTTATAATTAAAAATGATGACAAGGTCATAAAAAGAATATATTTTGAAGTTATACCTGATAAATTTCCTTCAATAGATTTTGACTCAGAACCAGAAATTGTTGGTAATTCAATAAAATTTATTACCAATGCTTCAGATGACTACAGAGTAAGGAAGGTTTTAGCAAGCATCTTAAGACCAACTGAATTTAAGCACTTTAATGACAAAACAATAAATTTTGATCTTGAATTTGAAACAACGAAAACCCTAGAAAAATAAAGAATTATTTCTATCAGGATTTATCTGCTCATATATGGGCAGGCCACTCATCAAAACTAGTAATTTCAGCTATTGATGATCTGAACCAGATTACAAAGATTGAGATGAAAATAAAAATTCCTTCTAAAGAGTTTATAAATAAATCTGCTAAAACTGTTCTACTTATTAGGAAAGAAATAGCATTGAGAAAAATAGACCTAAAAAAAGCAGAAAATTCCCTAAAATTTATAATCAAAAAAGATAGTGAATCTTTGAAAAATAGAGTTATTTATAAAAAGTATGAAGATGTTTTAAGTACCTTTTCTAAATTGAAAGAGACTCCTCTAAATTATTCTCATATTCTATATGATGATTTATGGCAATTATCTCTATTATTAGAGGAAAGGGAAAACTTTGTTGTAAAAAGAGAATTGGAAAAGATTGAGAAACTTTTTTTTGATAGTCTTAAGAGAAAAGACACTGATGAAATAATTGCTAACACAACCGAATTAAAACAAAAGATTGAACGCCTAATCAAAATGCGAAATGAAAATAACTACCAAGATCAGCATTTAAAAAAATCTAATGAAGAATTACAAGATAGGTTTGAAGAATTGAATGAAGAAATTAAAGATTTACTTAATATAGGGTCAAAAGAAAAGCTAAACGAAAAAATACTTCAGATGAAAGAATTAACAGATACACTTCGAAATCCCAAGAAGATAGATAAAGAGAAAATGCTGAAGCAGGCACAAAAGCAAAATCTAATTAATAAATTATCTGAGCTTCTTAACGAGCAGGAAATAATAATGCAAGAGAGTTTTAATTTGGCTTCCAATAGAGGTATGTTTGAGCAGAGTTCTCAAGGAAGTGGAGGGAAAAGTCCCAAAGAAAAACAGGACTCCCTTAGGAATAGTTTGGGTAACATAATGAGAGAGATAAGTTCTTCAGAAAATGAGATTCCTCAAGAGCTAGGTAGAGCTGATAGAGCGATGAGGCAGGCTTCCAGAGATCTAGAAAATGGAAAGCCTGATAGAGCCTCTAATGCCCAAGGCAGAGCATCAGAAATGATACAGAGAGCTATGAATTCAATGGTAGCTAATTTAGATTCTAAAAAACAGGATGTTTACCGTTCAGGTAATCAACAAGACAGGTCGACTTCAAATCCATCATTTACAGACTCGAAAAATACTACAACTGATGGATCTTCGTCTGGTGGAACTATCGATGTGCCTGCAAAATATAAAGAACAAGAAGCAAAAAAAATAGTAAGAGAACTCTATACCAGATATAAAAATGCAGAAAAAAATGTTAAAGAGAAAAAGTATATTAGAAGATTACTCGATTGGTATTAGAGTATCTACAAAATTAAAT
>PBGQ01000009.1 GCA_002720125.1 Rickettsiales bacterium
AAGATGAATTTTTTAAATTTTCAAAATTAAGATAAAACAAAAAAGGTGAGGGATTTAGGCTTCTTAAAGAACGATACAATTCAAATGCAGGCAATAGATAATTAGTATTAAATCTTTGAGAGAGAACTACTTGAAAAACATCTCCTGAAAAAATATATTCTTTAGCCTTTTTTACCATTGTAAAAAATAATTTCTTATTAATATTTGATCGAGGTTTTTTAAAAGGTTTATTTGTTAAATTATTTTTAAATTTAGGATTTATTTGAGAATTTATATCTGAAATTATTTTTTTTAAACTACTTAATTTTATTTTATATGAACTTGAGATTTTAGAATTTTCACTATACCACAAGGGGCTAGCTAAAATCCCTTCATTCTTTATATTATCAAATATAGCCATGATGGTAGGTCTAATAAAAAAACCATCTGGTAAAATTAAAACTGATGATTTTCTTTTTGGTATATTTTCGTACATTTCAATAGTTTCGTATCCTAGATAACCTATTAATCCTGCAGACATAGGAGGTAAATCGTCTGGAAATTTTATTTGAGATTTTTTAATAATTTTGGATAGACTTATTAAAGGGGGCTCTTTTTGACAGACAAAATTTTTATTTTTCGTTGAGTGAATATTTTTTATATAAGCTTTATTATTTTGACATTTCCAAATAATATCAGGTTTCATTCCTATAATTGAGTAACGGCCTCTGAAAGATCCATCTTGTACAGATTCAAGTAAAAAACTATTTTTTTGTTGTTTACAAATCTTTAAGTATGCTGAGACCGGTGTATCTAAATCAGATTTAATTTTTGTATACACAAGAGTGTTTTTTTTTTTTTTTATTTTTGATTCAATTTTTTTAAATGTAGGAAAAAAGTCTGGCATTTTAAAAAGATTTTAAAAAATTTTCATTTACATTACTATTATGTTTTTTTCTTAAATCAAAAAGAAGTGCATCAAATAAATCATTATTAATACTTTCGCTATATTCTGAGGAAATTTTTTCAGTGCTAGTAAGGTTTTTATTATTTTGATCTAATAGTTTTTGTTCTATAGTTTTTACTATTACATATCTTGCCAGGTCAATTTTAAAAATCTCACTAAAGGTATCAATCTTGTTGTTAAATATTACTTCTTTTAAATTTCTATTAATCTTGTCGCCTAATCTTTTATCAAATGTAAGCCAGTCTGTTGTATATTTTCTATAAATTTTATTATCATACTCTTCAAATGAATTATTTTTAATAGCAAGAAGAAATTCCTCAGCTTTGCTCTTAGCAAGTTGATTTCTTTTTTCTTGGAAAAGCAATTCTAAAACTTCTGCTTTTGCAGAGGAGTAGGATTTAATAGACTGCTTTGTTATTTTGTTTAAATAAATAAAATAGATATCGCCATTATTGTCCTCAAAAGTTTCAGATAGTTCTTTAAGGTTTAGGTTGAATATATATTTAGCTAATTCATTTTCATCAAAATCTACATTTGTATTTTTATAAATCTTGCTAACATCTTTAATTTTAAGATTTTTAAATTCTCTTTTAATAACCTTTTTGTTTTTTAGCGCTAAGTCTAAATCTTTTGAGTCTAGAAATTTTTCAAATATTTTATTTGCAGTATCATAAAGTTGATTGTTTAACTCTTCTTTTCTAAAGTCATCAATTATAGATTCTCTTAATTCTTCATAGCTTTGAATGCTGCTTTCATTTATTTTTTCTAAATAAAAAATCTTATAACCAAAAGCAGTCTTAAAAGGTTGTGTTATTTCTCCTTCTTTTAAAGAAAATACTTGATTTTGTAACTCTTTATCTAAGTCATTCTTGCTAATTTCCTTTAAAAAAACATCTTCTTTACTTAAACCAGCTTTTTTTATAGCTTCCAGAATATTTTTATTTTTTTTAAGATTATTAACAAATGTTTCTAATTCACTTTTAGTATCAAATATCGGTTGATATAATGATCTAGTTTCTTCTTTTTTATAGTAATCAATGTTTGAGTTATAAAAATCTTTCACTTTATTTTCATCTATAAGTATTTCTTTACTTAGTGCCGTGGTGTCTATTTTTATTAGGGTAATATCTCTTTCCTCAGGAGATAATAATGTATTTTTAATAGTCTCATATTTTTTTCTAATTTCATCATCTTCTATTCTATTCTTGAATAAATAACTAGAAGAATCAAATTCATAAACTATTGCTTTTCTAGCTGTATCTCTTTTTTTAATGACATTTTCCGTCATTGAGTATGGAACATAATTATTTACATTCAAAGTTTGTATAAATAAATTATTTACTAATAAATTTCTATTGATTTCAAGTAATTCTTTTTCGGAAACATTATTTTGATTTAAGTAATATTTAAAATAATCTTTATTAAAAACACCTAGCTGATCCTTAAACATAGGATTGTTCAAAATAGTTTTCTTAAGGTATTTATCTCCCACGTTTAATTTAAGATCTTTAGAAAGTAAACTTATATATTTTCTAGTTATTAAATTTTGCATGATATTATTGTGCAATCCCATTGCTTTAACAAATTCGTCTGTAATTGGTTCACTAGTAGATTGTCTTAATCTGGATAAAATATTTTGATATTCGAGATTAAATTCATTAAGTTTTATATCGATACTTCCCACTTTTGCTATTGTTGGGTTTTGGTTGTTAGTAAAAATATCTCCTATGCCCCAAACTGCAAAACTCAAAGCAATTAAAACTACTAGCCCTTTAGTGCCTAAACTTTTAAGGTGTGAAGAGAAGTTTTTTATCATAGTTGTAATTTAAATATTTTATATTTAGTGTTATATATATACTATAATATAAAATAAAACTAATTAATTTTTAACGGATAAAGCTTTGAAAGAAAAAATACTTATAGCTAACTGGAAAATGAATTTAAATGTAAAACAGTCTTTAAAGTTAGGAACACACATAGCAAAAACAATGAAAAATTACAAAAATAAATACTTTATCATTTTACCATCCTTTCAAGCTGTTTATGCACTAAAAAAACATAGTTTAATTAAAAAAATTAAATTNGGTTCACAGGANTGCAGTCAATATGNNGNGGGNTCTTACACTGGNGATGTTTCNGCTGATATGGTTAAAGAGTTAGGNTGTGAGTATTCATTGATNGGTCATTCAGAAAGAAGAATTTTTTATAATGAAGATAACAAAATTTTAAAAAGAAAATTAAAATGTGCTCAAGATAGCTCTCTTAAAATAATCTTTTGCATTGGAGAAGATCTTAAAGCTTACAAACAAAAAAAAAGCAAAGCTGTTTTGAAAAAACAATTATCAAATGTATTTCCTGAACATTTTGATTATAGCAAATTAATTATTGCATATGAACCAGTATGGGCAATAGGAAAAAACAGGACGCCAGAAATTAAAGAAATTGATAGCATATGCTATTATATAAAGAAATTAGTTTATAAAAAATATAAATTTGATAGTATTCCAGTTTTATATGGGGGATCTGTAAATTCTAAAAATTCCGAGTTTATTTTTTATCAAGATAATGTCAATGGAGCTTTAGTTGGAGGTGCTTCACTTAAAGCTAGTGAATTTAAAAAAATTTATGATAGTCTTTAATAATTAACTTTTAGGTGATAACATGTTCAATATTTTTCTTATTCTTCACTTAATACTAGCAGTTATACTNGTNGTTGTNATATTACTTCAGAGAAGTGACGGAGGTGCATTAGGAGGTATAGGAGGAGGAAGTTTTTCAGGAATGCTTACAGGTAGAAGTTCTGCTAATTTTTTGACTAAAATAACAACTGTTATTGCTGCACTTTTTTTATGTAACAGTTTATTGCTAGCTGTGTTATCTGGAAACTACAAAAAAGACTCAATCATCACGGAGTCCGAGATTGAGGATATGATTGAAGAAACTGAGACCGATCGAAGTAAACCTATAGTTCCTGATACAGAGTGAGTGAGTTATTTACAAAATTTCTAATTCAAACGCGAAAATCATTTTTATAACTGGAGGAGTAGTCTCTTCCTTAGGAAAAGGTTTATCAGCTGCTGCGCTAGGTGCATTACTACAATCTAGAGGGTTTAAGGTAAAATTAAGAAAATTAGACCCATACCTTAATGTTGATCCTGGTACTATGAATCCAAATCAGCATGGGGAAGTATTTGTAACAAATGANGGAGCAGAAACAGATTTAGATCTTGGTCATTATGAGAGATTCACTGGTGTTCCAGCTACCAGATTTGATAATATTACCGCTGGAAAAGTCTATCAACAAGTGATAAAGAATGAAAGAAANGGTATTTACTTAGGTAATACTGTACAAGTTATTCCTCATGTAACAGATGAAATAAAAAAAAATATTGGAAAGGGGATAAATAATACAGATTTCTTAATTGTTGAAGTTGGTGGGACAGTAGGAGATATAGAAAGCCTACCCTTCTTAGAGGCAATTAGACAGCTTAGAAATGAACTAGGTAAGAAAAAAACAGCATTTTTACATGTCACATTAGTACCATATTTATCTGCTGCAGATGAACAAAAAACAAAACCTACGCAGCATTCCGTTAAAGAACTCAGAGAAATAGGAATTCAGCCCGATATTCTTGTATGNAGATGCGAAAGAGATATATCACGGAACGATAAAAATAAAATTGCATTATTCTGCAATATTGACAGTAAAAATATAATTCAAGCAATTGATGTTAATAGTATTTATGCATTACCAGTTTTATTTCATAAAGAGAAACTAGATGAACGAGTTTTAAGTATATTAGCTCAAAAGGTGTCTAAGAAACCAAACTTGAAAAAGTGGGAAGACGTTTTGGATAGACAAAAAAAATCTTCCAAGTATGTAGAAATAGGTATCATAGGTAAATATGTAGAATTAAAAGATGCATATAAATCTTTAATAGAAGCCTTAAATCATAGTGGTCTAGAATATACTCACAAAGTAAAAATAAATTGGATAGACGCAGCTGAAAAAGAAAAATTAGATAAAAAATTAAATAAATTAAATGGAATTCTCGTTCCCGGAGGATTTGGAAAAAGAGGAGTAGAGGGTAAGATTTATTCAATAAGATATGCTAGACAAAATAATATTCCTTATTTAGGTATATGCTTCGGTATGCAATTAGCAGTCATTGAGTTTGCAAAGAATGTACTTAATATTAAACATGCCTCTTCGAGTGAATTTACTATTAACAAAAGTGAAAACATAATAGGTTTAATGACCGAATGGATAAAAGATGGTAAAAAACTTAATGTATCAAAGAATTTTGATTATGGCGGAACAATGCGTTTAGGAGCATATAAGTGTGAAATTATTAACAATACCTTGGCAAAAAAAATATATAAGAAAAAGTTAATTANTGAAAGACACAGACATAGATATGAAATGAATATTAATTATGAAAAGAAATTTAAAAAAAATGGATTTATCATATCTGGAAAATCTCCGGACAAAANGCTACCTGAAATTGTAGAACTTAAAAACCACCCTTGGTTTTTAGGTGTTCAATTTCACCCAGAATTGATTTCAAGACCATTAAAACCACATCCAATTTTTAATTCTTTTATAAAAGCTAGTATTAGTGAAAAAAATGAGCGAACATAAACAATTTAGTTTTAATATAAAAGATATTCAAATAAGTAATAAAAAAAAGCTATTCATCATAGCAGGACCTTGTGTTCTAGAAAGTAAAGAACATGCTTTTCAAATGGCTGAAACAATAAAGGACATATGTTTAAAAGTTAATGTAAAATTTATTTTCAAATCCTCTTTTGATAAAGCCAATAGAAGTAGCATTGATNGTAATAGAGGCGTTGGTCTTAAACAGGCTATAGGAATATTTGAAGAATTAAAGACTAAATTAGATATACCTATTATTACTGATGTTCATGATAGTTACCAATGTGCTGAGATAGCAGAGGTTGTAGATATTTTACAAATTCCAGCTTTTTTATGTAGACAAACAGATTTACTTATATCTGCTGCTAAAACTAAAAAAACTGTTATGGCTAAGAAAGGACAATTTTTATCACCATGGGAGATGAAAAATATTGTAAAGAAACTGACTTTTAATGGGTGCGATAAAATAATATTATGTGAAAGAGGAGCATCTTTTGGATATAACAACTTAGTTTCTGATATGAGGTCTATACCAATCATGCAAGAAACTGGATGGCCAGTAATTTTTGATGCAACTCATTCAGTTCAACAGCCAGGAGGATTAGGAGATAAATCAGGAGGACAAAGGGAATATGTTCCTTATTTAGCTAGAGCAGCTGTTGCAGTAGGCGTTGCAGGAATCTTTATAGAAACTCATAATAATCCAGAAGCTGCGCCTAGTGACGGTCCAAATATGATAAAAATAGATAATTTGAAAAAATTATTAGAAAAACTTTTAGAAATTGATAAAATTATAAAAAACGATGACTTATATCAATGACATAAGAGCCTATGAAATATTGGATAGCAGAGGTTTTCCTACACTTCTTACAGAAGTCGTGCTTGATAATGGGATTATAGAAAAAGCATCTGTGCCCTCAGGTGCATCTACAGGAGCTTTCGAAGCTATTGAGCTTAGAGATAATGATAATAACAGGTTTAAAGGAAAAGGTGTCTTAAATAATATTAAAATTATTAATTCTCAAATTATAGAGGCTTTACAAGGTATTAATGTATGTGAACAAAGTAAGATTGACAATCTTCTAAATGATATAGATGGTACAAAAAATAAAAAAAAAATAGGTGCTAATACGATTTTATCTGTAAGCNTNGCNGTTGCNAAGGCNGCTGCAAAATCACAAAGGTTAGAGTTGTATAAGTATATAGGGGGCTTCAATACTAATTTTTTACCAATACCTTTAGTCAATATAATAAATGGTGGAGCTCATGCAAATAATAACTTGGATATTCAAGAATATATGNTGGCACCANTAGGAGCTAAAACTTTTTCTGAAGCTATNCGTTGGTGCAGTGAAATTTTNCATCTTCTTAAAGAAATGCTTTTAGCTAAAAAATATAATACAGCTGTNGGAGATGAAGGAGGTTTTGCTTCCAATTTTAAAAACAACACAGAACCATTAGAATTTCTCATTAAAGCAATAAAAAAAGCTAAATTAAGTCCTGAAAAAGATGTTTTAATTTCCTTAGATGTTGCTAGTACGGAATTTTATAAACAAAATAAGTACCTATTATCATCTGAAAAAAGAAAATTATCTTCCTCAGAAATAGTTGATTATTTAAGTGAAATTAGAAAAAAATATCCAATCTATTCAATAGAAGACGGATGTGCCGAGGAAGACTGGAATGGATGGAGTAAATTAACTGAAAAACTTTCACATAATACCCTATTAGTTGGAGATGATTTGTTTGTAACTAATAAGCATAGATTACTTAAGGGAATAAGAAATAATTCAGCAAACAGTATTTTAGTTAAGCCAAATCAGATAGGTTCAGTCAGTGAAACTTTAGAGACCATTAACNTAGCAAAGTCATATAACATTAAAACTATTATTTCGCATAGATCAGGAGAAACTGAAGAAGATTTTATAGCAGATTTATGTGTAGGAACCAATTCAAAGCATATAAAAACAGGTTCTATAACTAGGTCTGAAAGGTGTGCTAAATATAATAGATTATTATACATAGAGGAGAATAATAAATCGCTTATATACGGAGGACTTACCGAAGATGTTAAAATTTAAATATACTCTAATGTTGTTGTTCTTACCCATGGCTTATATAATCTATAACTTTACAAGTTCAGAAAACGGTTTAAAAGCATTATTTAATAAAAAAAATGATTATAAAGAACAGTTAGCCTTACAAAAGAGTTTGCTTGATAAGATATCCTCTACAAAAAAAAATATATATTTGTTAAGTCCAGATAGTCTAGATTTAGATTTACTTAGTGAAAAGACATCCGAAGTTCTAGGAAAAACTGAAAGAAACAGTATAGTTATTAATTTAAAAAATCTATAATTTAAAGAATAAAAATTCTGTTATTCATGGAATAATTGACATTTTTCAATCTTCGAGTAAAGTAATAGTGTGAATTCTAATGAAAATAGTAATGAAATTATCTCCTTATTAGGAGGAGGAAAAAAACTTACTCATAGACTAAAAAAAATTTCTAATGAAGAAATTAACGAAAAAACAGTCTATTCTTGGTCTAGGCAAGGGATACCTGACAAATGGAAAATAGCCGTATCTAGATGTTTATTAGAGGACAACATAAGCCTAAACAAATTCTCAAATTTACTTCCACCAGGTTTACAAATAGAAAATCTTCAAGCTGCTAATAATTCTGTTAAAATTTTTTCTGGATCAAGGGTTCTTAAAGCCGATAACGACATATTAAAAAGTAAGTACAGCAAGAATGACTTAAAGGAATACTATCTACTTATGCTTAAGATTAGGAGATTTGAGGAAAAAGTTGGACAGTTGTATAGTATGGGTCTCATAGGAGGTTTTTGTCATCTATACATTGGCCAAGAAGGTGTGATAGCTGGAATAGAAAAANTAGCATTAAAAAATGATAATTTTATAACTGGTTACAGATGTCATGCTCATATGGTTTCAAGAGGCGAGCCTATGATTAATATTTTTTCAGAATTATTAGGGCATAAAACTGGNTCTTCTAAAGGTAAGGGAGGGTCGATGCACATGTTTAGGAAAGAGGCTAATTTTTATNGGGGACACGGTATTGTGGGAGCACAAGTTCCTATTGGAACAGGATTAGCTTTTGCCGATAAATATCTTAAAAAAAATAGTCTTACATTTATTTTTTTTGGAGATGGAGCAGTAAACCAAGGCCAAGTTTATGAAGCTTTTAATATGGCNGCCTTATGGCAACTACCAGCAATATANATTATNGAGAATAACCAATACGGTATGGGAACTTCTGTAGANANGGCNAGTGCTATGAGTGAACTTTTTAGAAGGGGTGAGTCTTTTGGAATAAAAGGATATGAGATTGATGGCATGGATGCACTTTCAGTAAATTATAATTTAAAAGATAAGATTGAAGAAGTAAGAAAAAAACCTCATCCTATATTGATTGAAGCAAAAACTTATCGTTATAGAGGACATTCTATGTCTGATCCTGGCAAATATAGAACTAGGGAAGAAGTACAAGAGACAAGAGAAAATAGAGACCCNATAGAAAGAATAAGAAGTATTATTTTAGCTCAGAATTTTTTCTCTGAGGAAGAACTTTCTAAATGGGATAAAGAGATAAGAAATGAAGTTTCAGATGCTGCAGAAAAAGCAAGAAATGAGAAAAAACCCGATGAAGAGGAGCTTTTTAAAGACATTTATATGGAGGACTTAGATTGAGAGAATTAACGCTTAGAGAATGTATAAGAGATACTATTGCTGAAGAAATGAGAAATGATGAAAAAATATTTTTGATGGGTGAAGAAGTTGGTGAGTATCAGGGTGCCTATAAGGTAAGTCAGGGGCTTTTGGAGGAGTTTGGTTCTTCAAGAGTAGTTGATACGCCTATAACAGAAGCAGGTTTTACAGGCTTAGCGATTGGTGCGGCCATGAGAGGTCTAAAACCTATTGTAGAATTCATGACGTGGAATTTTGCTATGCAGGCAATAGATCATATAGTCAATTCTGCAGCTAAAACATTCTACATGAGTGGAGGTAAGGTAAACATTCCAATAGTTTTTAGAGGACCTAATGGTGTTGCAGCTAGAGTTGCAGCACAGCATAGTCAAGATTATACATCTTGGTACGCGCATATTCCAGGATTAAAAGTAGTTGCTCCTTATGATTGTTCTGATGCTAGAGAATTACTTAATTTTGCAATTAAAGATAATAATCCAGTTGTTTTTTTAGAACATGAATTACTTTATAATGAAAAATTTATACTAGAAGATGATAAAAAGAGCTTTAAAATTGGAGAAGCTAAAATTATGGCTGAAGGAAATGATTTAACTATAGTTGCATATTCAAGGTCTGTAATGTTAGCTTTGGAGGCTGAAAAAATACTCAAAGAAAAGAATATTTCATGCGAAATCATCAATCTTAGAAGTATTAAACCGCTTGATAAGAAAAAAATAATTAAATCTGTAAAAAAAACCAATAGATTGTTGGTTGTTGAGGAAGGTTGGAGCGTTTGTGGCATAGCTTCTGAAGTAATATCTATAGTAACAGATGAGGCTTTTGACTTTTTAGATGCTCCTCCTTCAAGGATATGTGGTGCAGATGTCCCTTTACCTTACGCAGAGAATTTGGAAAAGTCATCCTTACCAAGTTTAAATAGCGTATTAGTTAAGTGCGAAGAGTTATGTAATTTGTAATTGAAGGAAAATATTATGCCAGTACCTATTTTAATGCCAGCCCTATCTCCGACCATGACGGAAGGAAATATAGCAAAATGGCTAAAAAAAGAAGGTGAAAAAATTGTTCCAGGAGATATTATTGCCGAAGTAGAAACAGACAAAGCAACAATGGAAGTAGAGGCAATAGACGAAGGTGTATTATCTAGAATTTTATTTAATGATGGCACCGAAAATGTTGAAGTAAACAAGTTAATTGGAGTCATAATTCAAGAAGACGAGAAGGAAAAAGATGTAGATAATTTTATAAAAAAATATGATGAAAATAATAAAAAAATATCTTCTCACGAGCAAAATGATTCTGAGGCAAAGGAAAAAACTATAAAGGAAGAAGAAAGCATTAAAAAAGAAGAAATAGAAACCAAGCATTTATCAGATAACAAGACATCTTTTAATAATAAAGAAACTTNCAATAACAGCAATACAACNATTCTTATTGAAAAAGAAGAACTAAGTAATGATAAGACTGACAACAAAAATGATAGAATTTTAATTTCTCCTTNAGCAAGAAGAATAGCTAAAATTGAAAATATTAATCTTGAATCTGTTAAAGGTTCAGGACCTCATGGAAGAATTATTAAAAAAGATCTTGATGACTTTATATTAAAAGATAANAGAATAACAAACGTTAACAAAATAGATAACTTTAGCAGTGAAGTTAACTCATTTGAAAAAGTTAAATTAACAAACATAAGGAAAACAATAGGAAAGAGACTACAAACTTCCAAACAAACCATTCCACATTATTACCTAAAAACTTCAATTAATATTGAAAAGCTTGAGTTAGAGAGAAAAGAGATTAATGATTATTTTTTTAGGAACAATCAAGCAATTAAAAAAATAAGTTTAAACGATTTACTCATCAAAGCTCTGGCTTTATCTCTAGAGAGAGTACCTCAGATGAATGCAACTTGGAATGAGGACTCAATTATTTATTATAAGAATGTAGATATAAGCGTTGCAGTAGCTACAGATGATGGTCTTTATACACCAATAATAAGATCTGCGTGCAAGAAAAGAGTATCTGAAATATCGAATGAAATGAAAACTTTAATTGATAAAGCTAGAAATAATAAATTATTACCAGAGGAATACAATGGAGGTTGTTTTTCTATATCTAATCTAGGCATGTATGGTGTAGATGAATTTAGTGCTATTATTAATCCTCCTCAAGCAGGTATTTTAGCAGTTGGTGGAATTAAAGAAGAGCTTAGAAAAAATAATAATGATATAATATCAGAAAAGATACTAAACTTAACATTATCAGTAGATCACAGAATTGCTGATGGTGCTGTAGCTGCAAAGCTGCTTCAAAATTTAAAATTTTATCTTTGTAATGCTCTCGGAATGGTAGTTTAGAATGAAAATTGAAAATTACGATGTTGCTATTATTGGTTCAGGCCCAGGAGGTTATGTTGCCGCTATAAGAGCGGCACAATTAAAAATGAAAGTAGTTGTGATTGAGGAAAATGATTTAGGAGGTGTTTGTTTGAATTGGGGGTGCATACCTACCAAGTCTTTGCTACGTACGTCTGAAATATATGATTACTTAAAAAAATCAGATAATTTTGGTCTAGATGTCAAAAAAACATCCATAAATACTGTAGCAATTGTAAAAAGGTCCAGAAAAATAGCACAGGACCTGTCAAATGGAATTGAATTTTTATTTAAAAAAAACAATATCGTATTAATAAATGGTAAGGCTATTATTGAAGCTGATAAAAACCTAAAAGTTACAGATAAAAAAGGTTCTATAATTAAACTTAGGGCAGATAGTGTTATTATAGCTACTGGAGCATCAGCAAAAAAATTACCATTCTTGAAAGAAGATGAAAGAATATGGAGTTACATGGATGCCATGACTCCGAAAAAGCTTCCTAAAAAATTAGGTGTTATTGGTTCTGGCGCGATAGGAATAGAGTTTGCTTGCTTTTATAATTCCTTAGGTTCTGAAGTTACAGTATATGAAGTTCAGCCAAGAATTTTGCCTAACGAGGATAGTGAAATATCAAATTATTTGGAGACAGTTTTGTCAAAAAAAGGGATAAATTTCATTAAAAATGCAAAAGTTGTAGACGTTAAAAATGAAAAAAAGCTGATTATCAAATCATTGCTTTTATCAGAAAGTACAGAAAATATCAAAGAATTTGATAACTTATTAGTGGCAGTAGGAGTGCAAGCCAATTCTGAAGGAATTGGTTTAGAACATACTAAGGTAAAGCTTAACGGTCATAACATTATAACTCACTGTAATGGTAAAACAGATGATGATAAATTCTTTGCTATTGGAGATGTTGCCGGTGCTCCTTGGCTTGCTCATAAGGCTAGCCATGAAGGTATTAATTGTGTAGAAGAATTGGCAGGTCTTAAAAAGAATTCCTCTGAAATACTTCCAACCCAAATTCCATCTTGTGTCTACAGCCATCCTCAGGTCGCATCAATAGGAATTACTGAAGCAAAGGCTAAAGAGAAATCTCTAAATATTAGAGTAGGAAAATTTCCACTCACAGCTAATGGAAAAGCACTGTCTTTATCTGAGTCAGAAGGCTTTGTAAAAACTATCTTTGATAAAGAAACGGGAGAATTACTAGGTGCTCACTTAATAGGCGCAGAAGTTACGGAGCTTATNAATTCATTTGCTTTGGCTATAAAATTAGAAGCAACCGAAGAGGATATTATTAGTACAATTTTCCCACANCCAACAATTTCTGAAAGNATTCATGAATCAGTTTTAAATGCNTTTGATAAGTCTATACATATTTAAAATGAAAAAATTCAACTATATATCAACATCTCATTTAACGAATACTAAGACAGTAAATGAAAAGAAGAAGAGACCCAGCTGGATTAGAGTTAAAGCTCCACAGTCCCAAAATTATTTTGAAACAACTTCTCTAATAAATAAACTTAAACTAAATACGGTCTGTAAAGCTGCAGCATGTCCAAATATTGGGGAGTGTTGGGATAAAAAACATGCAACTGTAATGATATTAGGTAATGTTTGTACCAGAAAATGTACATTTTGTAATGTATTAACCGGAGTTCCTAATAAAGTAGATCCTAACGAACCCACAAATGTTGCAAGAGCAGTGAGCGAACTTAATTTAAGGCATGTCGTAATAACTTCTGTTGATAGAGATGATTTAAAAGATGGAGGAGCAAGTCAATTTGCAAGGTGTATTAAAAGCATACGTAACTTAGATAGTTCAGTTACAATCGAGATTTTAACTCCAGACTTTCAAAGAAAAGAAAANGCTATAGATGTAATTTTAGAGTCTAGGCCTGATGTTTTTAACCATAATCTAGAAACTATTCCAAGGCTTTATAAAGAAATAAGACGGGGAGCAAATTATAATCATAGTCTAAGTATATTAAATTACGNGAAAACACAAAATCCAGATATATGGACTAAGTCTGGTCTAATGTTAGGGCTAGGTGAAAACAAAAAAGAGGTATTTAAAGTATTAGATGATATGAGAGAAAATAAGGTTGATTTTCTTACCATAGGCCAATATCTCCAACCATCTGAGGGACACCAAAACCTCGAAAAATATTATACTTTAGAAGAATTTAAATTTATTGAAAATATTGCTTGGGAAAAAGGTTTTAAAATGGTTTCTTGTTCTCCNTTAACTAGATCATCATATCATGCAGATGAAGACTTTGATAAGTTGAGGAGGAAATATGCATGATTTTAATGAAACAAAATTATTACCCTACACTGTAAAACAACTTTATAGCATAGTCATAGATGTTGAAAAATATCCAGAATTTTTACCTTGGTGTATTGGATCAACAGTGATTAAAAAAAGAGATATAAACAATTTCGATGCAAAATTAAAAGTTGGTTATAAGGCTATTGATGAAGAGTATATTAGTAGAGTTTCTGGAGATTATTTAAAAGAGATTTCCAGCAATGCTATATCCGGACCTTTTAAATTGTTGGAGAGTAAATGGAAATTCAATAAAGTCAATGATTTCTGCGAAGTAGAATTTTCTATACGCTACGAATTTAAATCATTTCTTCTTGGTAAAATTATGGGGGCACTATTTAAAAAAGCATCAGAAAAAATGTTTCAAGCTTTTCAGGATAGAGCTAAAAATTTATATAACTGATTTTAATATAATATAAGATTGATATATAGAAAATAAGGCGGCTTCATTTCTGATTGTATTTCTATCTCCTTTATATTTTTTTTTAATAACATACTTTTTTTTTGATTTTTTATAAAAGAAAGAATGATAAACTAAGCCAATTGGCTTACTTTTTGTTCCACCACCGGGGCCAGCGACTCCGGTAACTGCCATAGAAAATTGTACTTCTTTAAATTTTGATAATTTTTCCACCATTGATGATGCAGTCTCTTTACTTACGGCACCAAATTCGTTTAATATTGATTTAGGCACTTTTAATAATACGTTCTTAGAGTCATTTGAATACGAAACGACTCCAAATTTGAAAATCTTTGAAACACCTTCTACATCAATTAATTTTGATGAAATCAAGCCTCCTGTACAAGACTCTGCTAGATTAATATTAATATTGTTTCTTATACACAAACTTACTAATTTTGTAGCATAATTCTTCATATTATATAGACATTTATAAATAATATAACCGAAGCTGCTTGTAATGCTGCAACGATATCATCCAAAACTATCCCAAAACAGCCTGAATAATTCTTGTCTATATAATCTGCAGGAAAAATTTTTACAATATCAAAAAATCTAAATAATACAAAAGCTAATAGCAGGTTTAAAAAATTATACTCTAAAAACATTGCTGTTATAACCTGACCAATAAATTCATCAATAATTATTTCTTTTTTATCTTCCTTACCTTTTTTTAACTGGTAAATATAAATAGTTAAAAATGATAAAAGTATAACTAAAAATAAAAAGACTACAAAATAATTTAATGGTAAGTATGGTTTTGCTAGTATATAAAATAAGACGCCAACTATAGATCCTATAGTTCCAGGCATTTTACTTATAAAACCTAATCCGAATAATGTACAAAATATTTTAGATAAATTAAAGTACATAAATGTTCATTAAATTGTTTGCTTCATAGTAACTATGCTAATTGCTGCAATTCCTTCTCCCTTTCCTAAAAACCCCATTTTTTCAGTAGTTGTAGCTTTAATAGAAATACAGTTTTTATTAATGCACAAGATGTCAGATAAAATCTTACGCATCTGTAAAGTATATTTGCTAATACGGGGTTTTTCACAAATAATAGTATTATCAGCATGAATTAACTGAGCATTATTCTTAATTATTAATTGATTAACATTTCCAAGAAGGATTTTAGAGTCTATATTTTTATATTTAGGGTTTTTATCTGGAAATAATTTTCCAATATCTCCTAAGTTCAGTGCTCCACATATAGCATCAATAAGTGCGTGAATGCCAACATCAGCATCAGAATGACCTTCTAATCCTTTTGAAAAATTAATTTTTTTTCCAAAGATTACCAAATTTTTACCTTCGCAAAATTTGTGAAAATCTATACCATGACCTATTTTAGTATTATTATTTTTTTCTAGCATTTTTTTAATTAAATCATAGTCTTTTTTAGTGGTAATTTTTTTATTTAATTCATCGCCATCAACAATATTTATTTTTTTTTTAAGCATACTATAAATTTGAGCATCATCTGTATATTTATCTAAATCATTTTTTTTAATTTTTTTGTAAGCATTTAGTAGTTTAGTAGTATTAAACCCTTGAGGTGTTTGAGAGGTGTACATATGTTCTCTATTAATATCTTTATGTACTTGTTTGTCTTTAATAAATTTGATACTTTCTTGAATCTTAATAACTGGAATGACAGCGTCATTTTTCATCAAACTTTTAAATACACGAATTATTAGTTCTTGACTGACTAGTGGCCTTACTGCATCGTGGATAAGTATATATTCAAAATTATTCTTTTTTGCATACATCAAGCCATTTAAAGAAGATAATTGTCTGCTTTCACCTCCTTTTAATATTTTTATAAGGGGATGTTTATTAATAGTTTTTGAACAGTTGAAATGCTTATTATTTATTAATACTAAAATTTTATGTACAAACTTTAAATTAAGAAATCTTTTTATTGTAAAATTTAAAATAGTTTCATTGTTTATCTTTAAATACTGTTTAGGTGTTTTTACTTTAAATCTTTTTCCTTTCCCAGAAGCAAGTATTATAACTGCTAATTTTTTGTTTTTTTCTTTTTTCATATATAATATTATAAATTTAGCAACAATATGATTAAAAATACAGCTATTAAAGATTTAATTTCAATATTACCCATGCCAGCGGTGATAGTAGACTTTAAGGGATATATTAAGTCTACTAATTATCTGTATAATGAAAAATTTAAGCTAAATAGATTATCAAGTAAAAATAGAATAAAATTACAAACATTTTTAAACTTTGATGTTGAAAATATATTAAAAAGACTTACTTCTGGAGATACATCCGTATCTACTTATGATTATAAATTTAATGATCTAGATGAAAATGAAATCACTGTAGACTTACACTTTAATACAATTAAAGACAAAGAGATATTGTTATTAATTCAAGAAAAAAATAATTTTAAAACTTATATGCCTCAATATAGCAAGCAAATGAGTGATATTTTTATGGAAGGCTTTTATAGCAGCTTAAATAGAAATATTAGTAATCCTATAACAACTTTGCTTGGCGCAACTGAATTATTGAATTCATTGGAAAAAAAAGATATGGCATCATCAAAAAAACTTTATCAAATAATAAAAGAAGAAGGTTCAAAAATAAAGAATTTCCTTAATAAGGTTTTTTATTTTGATTCTAGTGTTTCTATAAACACAAATAATGTAAATATTCATGAATGTTTAAATGCCGCACTTAAATCGTTAGAAAATAAATCTTATAATTTAAAAAATATTGAAAAAATTTTTGATCCATCTATACCTAAAGTCTTTTTTGATAAAAAAAAGTTAATAATGTGTTTTGAAAATATTTTAATAAACTCTATTGAGAACAACAAGAATGCTAACATTAAGATATTTACAAAAATCGATCATGGTATGTACATAAGATCAGATGATTTGCAAAAAGTACTAAAACTTCCGATTTTAATAAAAATAAAAGATTTCGGGAGCGGAGTTGATGAAAAAATTGAACAATTTATGTTTTATCCTTTTGTTTCAAACAAATCTCAGTCTGATGGTTTAGGTTTAACATTTACAAATATCACCGTATCACTTTATGGAGGATACTTAAAATATGAAAAAGAGAAGGATGGAACAGCATTTAACATATACTTGCCGATTAATAAAATAGGAGTTTCTTAATATTTTTAAAATAACCATAGTAGACTCAAATGAAAACTTTCAATTTGTTTTTAGTAAATACTTGCAATCATGTAATTATGAAATTGTTCAGTTTAGAAGTTATGATGAATTTAAAACTAATTTACATTTATACAAGAAAAATTTAGTAATATTTGATGAGCTCGTCCTAAAAGGAAATAGGAAATCATTATTTAATGATATTAATAATTCTGGTCCTAGCATATATTATTTATTTCTAATGAATGATGAAAATGATTTTAAAGAAAATTTTATCCAGGGCATTGAAAAAATATTTTTTTTAAAGAAGCCATTTGACTTAGAAGAATTAAAAATAAAAGTAGATAACATACTTCAAAGTAATATATCCGATATTACGAAATTTAATCTTAATTTGAATATTCCCTTACTAGAAAAAACTGAAAAGACTAAAAACATATTCAATGGAATTAAAAAAGTAGTCAACAATAATTTCAACGTACTAATTTCTGGAGAGTCAGGAACTGGTAAAAGACAAATAGTTAATACTATTAATAGTTTAATGCCTAAGCCTAATCATATGTTAGAATTAGATTTTTTAGATTATAGAAGCACTAACTTCAGAAATTTACTAGAGGATAATATAGACTTCTCTGAATTTCTACAAAAAAAGGAAATAAATGCAAATACTGATCCTAAAATAATCTATTTTAAGGATATTGATTTGCTAGATGCTGAATTACAAATTATTTTAACAAGTTTTTTAAAAAGTAAAAAAGGCAGAAAATATTTCTTTAAAAATAGAAAAATAATTGCAACTACCACTAAGAGCATGAAACAGAGCTTAAGAAATAATAATTTTTCTAATGAATTGTTCTATTTATTAGAGATGTATAACATTTTCTCCATTCCTTTGAGGCATAGAAGCGAAGATATTAAAATTCTTGTTGAAGAAATTATTGTAGAATATAACAGCAAATATGAAACTAATAAAACTATAGATGTAAATGCATATTCTGATTTATCTAATTACATAT
Source organism: Rickettsiales bacterium (assembly GCA_002720125.1). GTDB lineage: Bacteria > Pseudomonadota > Alphaproteobacteria > TMED109 > TMED109. Next base: position 18,672 of record PBGQ01000009.1, read on the forward strand.
GGCCAGGTAATATTACACAATTAAAAAATTTTATACATAGATGCTTAAGATTAGAAGGTGTTAATCTATTGTCTAAAAAGAATATTATTGAAGAATTAAAAAATGAATTTCAATATGCTGAAAAAGGTTTTATTGAAGATTGGAAAATAAACTTTTCTGAAGTAGTCGCAAAAAATATTAGAGGTTATTTAGCATATAATAAGAAAATAAATAGTGGCATTTACTATAAATTACTTAAAGAATTTGAAAGACCATTAATTATAGAAATCCTAAACCATACTAATAATAACCAACTACTTTCTTCAGAAATATTAGGCATTAATAGAAATACATTAAGAAAAAAAATGGCAGATTATGAAATAGAAATAATTAAAAAAGCATCTAGAGATTGATAATGAAAATGAAACTTATTTTAAAAAAGATAAATACATTAAAAGTAAATAATTTAAAAAAGTATCTAGTTATCTTTCTTTCTACTTTTTCTTTCTTTTCTGCAATAGGAATTTTTTTTTCTATATCAAATTCTGCTGATAGTAATCCTAAATTAGTATGGCTATTTTTNATTTTAGGATTTATTTCTTTTTTAGTACTACTTACGGTAACCCTTATTGAAATTATTAGGCTGTTTAGTAATTTTAGAAATAAGAGGGCTGGATCGGAACTACAAACTAGAATTGTAGCAGTATTTGGCTTAATAGCATTTACTCCTGTTCTTATAGTAGCTATTTTTGCAGCTATATTTTTTGAAAAAGGTATAGAAGGGTGGTTTAGTAAGAGAGTTGAAACAGCTTTAATTAGATCATCTGCCATTGCTGAAAACTATTCAAGAGAAACTAAAAAAAGGGTTGAAGGAGANGCTCTTTTTATTTCATTAAAACTNTCTAANTTCAATGGTATTAANTTTAATAATAGAATCCAAGTAGAATATATATTAAATAATTTAGCNATNGAAAGAGGAGCAAATGAGCTGGCNGTNATNTCATCTAANGGAAAAGTAATATCCGCATCTAGAAATAGCTATTTTTTACCNAACAACATAGCACCTAATGANATATTCNCATCTAAGGAAAATAGCAGTTCTCCTATAATCTTTTTAGAAACAAATAATAATCTAATCTCTGTAATTACTCCCATAATCGGACATATAGGACTATATCTTTATTTTAGCAGATATTTAGATCCAGTGATTACATATAATCTAAAAAGTGTAAATGATGCTATTAAAGAATATACATTAGCAAAACAGCAAAGTGACGGTAATAGAATTACATTTACTATGGTATTTTTGTCTGTTTCTCTGTTGTTGCTGTTGTTAGCTATATGGCTAGGTATAGCTTTCGCAAATTCATTAACTTATCCAATATCTCTGCTAATTAATGGTTCGGAAAAAATTAGTAAAGGAAATCTAAACTTTAAAATACCAGATGAAAAATACAAAAATAATGAAATATTTAAACTAATTAAAAGCTTTAATATAATGATTAAACAATTATTTGATCAAAGAAAAGAATTAGTGACAGCTAATAAACAAATTGACGATAGAAGAAGATTTACTGAATCTGTTTTAACTGGAGTAAAGTCGGGAGTCTTAGGAATAGATTTTGATGATAGTATTTTCCTAGTAAATAGGTCAGCATTAGAACTTTTAGAAACAGATGCAAGTAAGTTAATAGGTATAAAAGTTTTTGATATCTTTCCAGATTTATTACCTTTAATAAAAGAAAGTAAAATTGAAAAAGATAAACTAAAAGAAAAACAGGTCGACTACAGGCTTAAAGGTAGAAAAAAGACTTTTATAATAGGTATATCTTTTGAAAATCAAAAGGATTATAAGGCAGGTTATGTTGTAACAATTGAGAATATTACTGAATTAATTAAAGTTCAACGTTCAGCAGCATGGGCAGATATTGCTAGAAAAATAGCACATGAAATAAAGAATCCACTGACACCAATTCAATTATCTGCTGATAGACTTAAACATAAGTATCTTACAAATATAAAGGATGATAAGGATATTTTTGTTAATTGTATCGATACTATTATAAGGCAGGTTGCTACAATGCATAGAATGGTAAACGAATTTTCAACCTTTGCAAAAATGCCAAGACCTATTTTTCAAAATGTAGATATGAAAGAGATTATTGCAGGAAATGTTAGCATGACTAAACTTGCTAATAAAGATATTGAAATTACTTCAAATGTTGAATTAGTAAAACTCAGCAAGATTAAAGCTGACAGTAATTTAATTAATCAAGCTTTTAACAATTTAGTAAAAAATTCTATAAACGCCATTAAAGAAAGACAAAATAAACTAAATCAAAAAGATTTTCCAGGTAGAATAAATATAGAATTATCAGAAAACAATTCATTATGTCTACTAAAAGTAACAGACAACGGAATAGGTTTACCAGAAGACAAAGAACACCTAACGGAACCTTATATATCACGAAATAAGCAGGGTTCAGGCTTGGGCCTTGCAGTTGTAAAAAAAATTATGGAAGACCACAAAGGTTTTTTAGAATTAAATAATAATAATAATGATGTGGGTGCAAATGTTACCTTGTTGTTCCCAATTGAAACTAATTAAAGTATATTTAATATAGATTTTAATTTTTTATGAGAAAAGATATTCTAATAGTTGATGACGAAGAAGATATAAGAGAGTTAATATCTGGTATTCTTCAGGATGAAGGGTATGACACTAGAGTGGCTTGGGATTTAAAAAGTTTAAAGTCTGAGCTGATAAAGCGAGTGCCAGCATGTATTCTACTAGATGTATGGTTAGAGAATAATACTACTGACGGAATTGATATCTTAAAAGTTCTTAAAAAAAGTTATTCCAACATTCCAGTCATTATGATAAGTGGCCACGGGACAATAGATTTGGCAATTAAAGCTATTAAGATTGGAGCTTTTGATTTTATAGAAAAACCTTTTAATACAAATATATTACTACTTAATATTAATCGGGCAATTGAATTATCAGATTTAAAAAAGCAAGCTTTAAATACAGATACTAAAAGTAAACAAGCAAATTCTTTCATAGGAAATTCTCCAGTTTCTTTAAATCTCAAGACCTTGATTAATAAAGTATCTAACACTGAAAGTAGGATTTTAATAGCTGGCCCTTCAGGAAGTGGAAAAAAATTTACGGCTATGACTATTCATAATAATTCTAAAAGAAATAGTGGACCACTTGTCTTTGCAAACACAAAAAGAATTTTACCTAGTAATTTAGAAGAAGAACTGTTTGGTTTGGAGAACAAGGATGGAATAGTTAAAAAAATAGGTTTAATAGAGCAGGCTCACAAAGGAACTTTTTATATAGATGAAGTTGCAAATTTTAATGATGCCGTGCAATCTAGATTTGTAAAACTACTTACTGAAAAAGTATTCGTACGTGTTAATGGAAATTATAATATAGATGTTGACATAAGAATTATCGCTGGTACCTCGAAGAACCTTAAGAAAGAAATCTTAAATAATAATTTTAGAGAGGACTTGTATTACAGATTAAATGTTGTTCCTATAGAATTGCCTTCTCTTAATGATAGAATTGAAGACATTCCAGACTTTATTGATTATTTTCTTAAGGTTGGAAGTAAAAGTCTTGGTCTGCCAAATAGAAAAATGGAAAAGGAGAGTTATAATCTGCTCCAATCTATAAAATGGAATGGTAATTTAAGACAACTTCGAAATGTGATTGAACAATTGTTAATACTTGCACCTTCTAAAAGTGATTCTTTAATAAATGCAAATATATTATCTTATGATAAAAATGAAAAGACTAAGGAATTCACTGAAATTTTACAAAAAAAAATGATGAGTTTAGATTTAAAAAAAGCTAGAGAGTATTTTGAAAGAGAATACATAAGTCTTCAAATGTCTAGGTTTAATAACAATGTTTCAAAGACTGCAGCTTTTATAGGCATGGAAAGGTCAGCTTTACACAGAAAACTTAAGATTTTAAAAATAAAAGAAAGTATATAAAATGAAAATTATTATTTGTGGTGCAGAGGAGGTAGGTTTTAGTTTAGCAAGATACCTAGCAGCTGAAGACATGCAAGTAACAGTTATTGACGAAAATTCAGATAGGCTTCAGAAAATCGCTTCTTCTATAGATGTAAGAACCTTAATAGGTAAAATTTTCAATCCTAATATTTTAAAAGAAGCGAATGCATCGGATACTGATCTGTTAATATCAGTGACCGATAATGATGAGAGTAATATATTAGCATGCGAAATAGCAAAAATTATTTTCAAAGTTCCTAGAACTATGGCCAGAATTAAGGAGAAAGATCTTCTTGAAGAAAAATGGTTTGATTTATTTTCTAATGACGGCTTCAAAGTTGATAATGTTATTTCTCCTGAAGGAGAAGTAGCTAAAATGCTAGCTAGACTTGTCGCAGTATCTGGAGCTCATGATTTAATTTCATTTGTAGATGATAAAATAAGATTAATAGGAGTTAAATTAGATCACGACTGTCCAGTTTTAGAAACACCTTTAGCACAATTAACAGAATTGTTTCCTGACCTAAAAACAAAAATTGTATTAATGGTTAGAAACGAAAAAGTGTTTATTCCAAATAAAATGGAGCAATTGGAGGCTAGTGATGACATTTACATGCTTGCAGACAGTAAAAATACATTCAGAATCTTATCAGTTTTTGGTAAGAAACAAATAAAGCAAAGAAAAATTATTATTATAGGTGCAGGTAGAATTGCTATTAATATAGCTAAAATTCTAGAAACAAATGAACCAGACTCTTCTATAACTATTATAGAAAATAATAAAGTAAAAGCAGAAAAAGCGGCTGTTACTTTGGAAAAAGCAACGGTTTTGCTAGGAGACGCAGTGGAATCTGAAATTATAAAAGAAGCAAATATACCGGATGCTGACATTGTTTTTTCTGTTACTAATAGTGACGAGATAAACACCCTTGTTTCTGTATTGTCAAAAAAGGCAGGTGCTAAAAACTGCTATGCGTTACTTAATGAAGATAAATACCAGCCAGTTATACCTTTTTTGGATATTGATGGAATTATATCCCCCAGAGATTTAACAGTTTCAAAAGTTTTAACATTTATAAGAAAAGGAATGGTATCAAACGTTTTTGAATTAAGAGATGGAGCAGCTGAAATCATTGAATTTCAAATTAGAGAAGGCTCTAAACTGCTAGGAGTTCCAATTAAAGACTCTAAGCTTCCATCTGAAGCACTGATTGGAGCTATTGTTAGAGATAAAGAAGTAATTACACCTAAAGGAGATACTATAATAGAGAATAATGATATTATAGTTTTATGTTTATTACACGAAGCAGTTCACAAGATAGAAGAATTTTTATCTGACGATACTATACTAATATGATATGCTTAATAATCTAACTTTTGCAATACAAAGTATTTTTGCCATTTATGCTTCTTTAGCTTTTTCAATTTTCGTTTATAGCATCAAATATCATTCTTCAAGTGCTATGGTCTTTTTTATAACCTTTTTGGCAAATATATTGATGATATTATTACTTAACGTTTTTAAAAGAAAAATTAATAATACTATTAATCAATTAATTATAAATTTCTTTTTAATATGGATAATTTTAATAATAATAAGTTCAATACCTCTTATTGCAATTTATGAGAGCAAGTCTTTATCTGAGATTCTTTTCGTGAGCACCAGTTTAGCAACTACAACTGGATTTAGTTTGTCCGAGTCCGTATTAGCAGATAACAAAATTCTTATTTTATGGCAATCAATGGTGCAATATATTGGTGCACATTACACTCTTCTTAGCTACTTATTATTTAGTTTAATAATATTTAGAAAGGAAACTAAAAGCTTTTTTTTAAATAAAAAATCAATAATCTTATTTAATATTTTGTTTTTATCACTACTTTTTTTTTATTCTTTTTTATTATTTTTTTATAATGATAATTTTATAGAAAACTTTTCTTTATCTGCAGCAATTCTATCTACTGGAGGCATTTTAAATAATTACGACAATATACTTGCTGATACATTTTCTAATAATTATATTTTAATTTTTTTATTATTACTGATGTTAATTGGATTATTTTTTCTACCCGTATTTATTTTTTTTCAAGATAGAACCCTTTTTAAAAGTATTTCTAAAAACTTTTTTAAAAGAATAAGTTTCATGGCAACATGTATTACAATAATTATTTGTTTAGTAAGTTATTTTGGCAAATTATCATTTATAGAAAACCTTTTCATATCTATATCATTCATAACTACAACAGGCATATTACCAAACAGTTTTGAAAATTATCTTATTGTAAACAGTTATAATTCTTATATCATGTTGTTTATACTTTTTATGGTAATTGGTACTTTTTCTGGTACATGCTGTGGTGGACTTAAAATTGATAAAATATCTATTTTTGCAATAAAAATATCTGAAGAACTAAATAAGTTTATATTTCAGCACAATGTAAAAGGTGTAGAGATTATCAAAAGAGGTTCAAACCAATCTGAACTTAATAGTCTATATGCATTAATTTCAGTAGGAGCAAGTCTTTCTCTATTAAGTATTTTAATACTCAATATTTCAGGATATTCAGTAAAAGATGCTTTTATTTTATCTATCTCATCATTAACAAATACCGGCGAGGGAATAAAAACTATAAGTCAGGTTAGCTTTGAGAATAATAAAAAAACTCATTTCATTCTAAATTTATTAATGATTTGTGGAAGATTTGAAAATATTGGCTATATTTTAATAATAACTAAATTATTAAAAAAAAATTAAAAATGTCCAAAATATCTTTTGTAAATGGTAATTATTTATTTAACCACAAGGCAAGGATTTCCATAAATGACAGAAGTTTACACTTTTCCGATGCCGTATACGAAGTAATTCCTGTATTTAATTACAAATTAATTTTTTGGAAAGAACACTACAATAGATTAAGAAAATCAATTAATCATTTAAATATTAATTACTATGATGGTGAAAAAATTCTTAAATTTAAATGTAATGAAATTATAGAGAAAAATAATATGCAAGAAGGAATTATATACATTCATATTTCTAGAGGTATCGCATCAAGGAATCATGATTGGGAAAAAACTATCAATCCTTCCCTAATTATCAGCGGTTTAAATAAGAGAATTTTTGTTTTTAATGAAAAACCAATATCTCTAATTTCAGATAAAGATATTAGGTGGAAAGGAACTTATATTAAGAGTACCTCGTTACTTCCAAATGTCCTTCTTAAGCATAAAGCAGTAGAAAATAATGCAGGCGAATGTATTTTGAAAGATTATAAAGGCTTCATTACAGAAGCTACTCATTCTAATATATTTTTAATAAAAGAACGAAAGATAATTACTCCTCCCTTGAATAAAAACATATTAGCAGGCATAACAAGAAAGAAGATATTAGATTTCGCCAAGCTATTAAAAATAAAGATTGTATTTAAAAACTTTAAAGAAAGTGACATTTACAAAGCTGACAGCACATTTATTAGCAATTCATCATCTTTTATTGTAGAAGCAAATAAACTAAATAAAAAAATACTTCAAAGTAAAGGTAAGTCTTTAATTGAAGAAATTAAAAATAAATTTATGGAGCATATAAGCTTTTATGACTAATAAAAATAATAAA
>PBGQ01000010.1 GCA_002720125.1 Rickettsiales bacterium
AAAAATTTTTATCTCATCCAACTGGTCTCCAAAGAAATCCAATCTATATGGAACCGCTTCTCCTAATGGCCAAATATCTATTATACCTCCTCTGATTGCGTATTCATTGGGCTCTAGTACCAGATTTACTCTTTTGTATCCTAAATCTTGTAAATCTTTCCTAATTTGAATAATGTTATAAGAACATTTTGTAGTAAATTTTAAGAAAAGTTTCTTAATTTCATCAGTTATAGGTACCTTTTGTATCAAAGCATCTATGCTAGTTAGAATAAGACAAGGCTTGTCTCTGATTTTTTCTCTTTGCTTAAAGGTTTTAAATCTTCTATTTATAATTGATTTTGTAGGGGAAATATCATCATAGGGCATGCAGTCCCAAGCTGGAAAATCCAATAACTCGCTATCATATGAAAAAAGTTTAAATAATGGCAAAAATTTATCAATTTCTTCATTATTTTGTAGAATAAGTAAAATTTGATCTTTTGAGTATAATCTCCTTATCTGTTCTATAAGAAAAGGTTGAATTCCCAATGAAGCATTATAGAATATAAAGTTATTATCGATGAATTTAAATTTTTCTTTTAGAATTTCCACTAGATATATATATTTCCATTAATTTAATTATATTTTTTGGCAAACCTTCTGGCCAAGGTTTTTCTTTTCTGATTATGTAAATTAATTCATTATCATTAATCTTAAATAAGAACCTTTCATAATCTTTTAATTCTTTAAGACTCATTTTAGAGGCATTTTCATTAAAAAAAGTCCCCAAAAAGATATCGGCTTCCTTTGTACCTCTATGCCATGATCTATATTTTAATTTATTTAAATACTTTTCCATTTAAATTAAATAAATTATAAATTTATATTATGCAAAATAAATCTATAACAATATTATTTCAGAATATTCGTTCAATTCTACCTAACGACCAACAATTAAAAAAAATTGAAGAAAATATTGGATATAAATTTATAGACTTATTATTTTATTTGCCTAATAGAGTTATACAACATCAAATATGTAATAATTGGGAGGATTTAGAAGATCAAAAAAAAGTTATATTAAAACTTTTTATCCAAAAACATTATAATCCTTTTAGGATAAGAAATGCACCGTACAAGATTAAAACTACTTTTTGCGAGAAAACTATATTTTTAGTATTTTTTACAAAGAAAACAGGATATTTAAAAAGAATTTTTCCAGAGAATACAGAGGTCGTCGTAAGTGGAAAGCTTGATATTTACGCAAAAAAGTATCAAGTAACTCATCCTAACATTATTGATTCCATTATAAATTTCGATAAAAATAAACTTCTTGTTAAACCTATTTATAGACAAAAAAAGGCCTGAAATCAGATAAAATTAAACAGTCTATAGAGACTATATTTAAAAAAATTCCTGATATTTCTGAATGGAATAAGAACTTATTTGATAATTATAAAAACGTACCTAATTGGAAAAAAGCACTAGAAAGTTTGCATTTTCCTATAAATGAAAGTATTCAGAAAGAAAAGTCTATTGCATTAATGAGGCTAGCATATGATGAGTTATTAGCCTCACAATTATCACTAATTCTCGTCAGAAATAGCTTTAATAAAAAACTGGGAAATAAATATTTTAGTTCAAATCAACTATACTTAAATAAGTTAATAAATTCGTTACCATTTCAGTTAACTGAAGAGCAAAAAATAATTTTAAATCAGGTTATAAAAGACCTATTAAAAAAACAAAGAATGAATAGATTAATTCACGGTGACGTTGGTACAGGTAAAACAATACTAGCATTGCTTGCTGCATATTATGTTATAAAATCTAAATATCAAGTTGCTATACTTGCTCCTACAGAGCTTTTAGCTAAACAGCATTATAAATTAGCAACACTACTTTTAAAAAATTTTAATATAAGCTGTTTTTTACTAGTATCATCATCAGAAAAAAAAGAAGTTATCTTAGAAAAAATATCAGAAGGAGAAGCAGACTTAGTAATAGGAACTCATAGTCTAATTCAAGAAAGAGTAAAATTTAAAAATTTATCTTTTGTTATTATAGATGAACAACATCGATTTGGAGTAGAGCAAAGGTTAAAAATGAGAGAGAAAGGTAAAAATGTAGATATGCTATTATTGTCAGCAACTCCTATACCAAGAACTCTTATGCTAGCAGCATTAGGAGATATAGATGTTAGTATAATGAAGCAAAGACCCAACAAATCAGAGATAAAGACTATAATTAAGTCAGAGAATAATCTACTAGAAGTAATTAGTTATGTTAAAGAAGAAATTCATAGAGGAAAAAAAATTTTCTGGGTTTGTCCTATGATTGACCAAGAAGAAGAATTAAAAAAATCTAATGTAATTCATAGGTATAATTCACTTAAAAATAAATTTAAAGATATAGCAATATTACATGGAAAAATGAGTTCTGATGAGAAAAATGCTATCATAGAGAATTTTAGAGTTGGTTCTATAAAAATACTTATCACTACGGTTGTAATAGAGGTTGGAATAGATATTCCTGATGCTAACATAATTATTATAGAACAATCAGAAACCTTTGGTCTAGCTCAAATTCATCAACTTAGAGGGCGCGTTGGGAGAGGAAAAGAAAATGGCACGTGTATTTTATTATTTAAAGAAAACTTAACAGAAAGTGCATATGAGAGGTTGTTAGTCATGAAATCCACTAATGATGGTTTTATCATAGCAGAGAAAGACCTCGAAATGAGAGGTGGTGGAGAGGTTTTAGGTGTTAAGCAATATGGATACGAAAATTTTATTTTTTTTGACATAATTCATCATAATAGTCTAGTTAAAATAGCAAATAAAGAAGCTAATTATATTTTACATAAAGATCCCACCTTGATTTCTCCAAGGGGAATATTACTAAGAAATTTGCTTTACATATTTAAGAAAGATAGAGTATTAGACCTAATATCTGCAGGCTAGATTTTAGTTTTTTTTCTTCTCTTTATTTCAGGTGTTATTATTCCTCCAGAAATGACTAACTTCATACCCTCTTCTACATTCATGCTTAACCTAATTATATCACTAGAGGGAACAAATAGAAGAAATCCTGAGGTAGGATTAGGAGTTGTAGGCAAAAAAACATTTACGCAGTTTTTTTTTAATTTGTTTTTTACCTCACCTTTGGTTTCTGATGTAATAAATGCTACAGCCCATAGACCTTTTCTTGGATACTCAATTAATACTACCTCTCTAAATGCTTTAGAAGAAGAACCTAGAATTGTTTGAAATATCTGTTTTAAAGCACCGTAAATGCTCCTTACAACAGGTAATCTATTTATTAATTTTTCTCCTATACCCACAAAGATTTTACCTAAAAATCCTGCCGTAAAAAAACCTATTATGATCAATAGCAAAATTGCAACAACTAAACCTGTACCAGGAATATTAAATGGCAGGTAAGTGTCAGGATTATATTTGGTAGGAACAAGATTCTTTACATTAGTATCTATGTAGCTTATAAAAATTATAGAAAGATATATGGTAATTCCTATAGGTGCAGTAACGGCAACACCAGTGAAAAAATACTTTCTAGTATTAGAGAAGAATTTTTTATTACTACTTTTATTTTTTTTTGATATCTTCATAAAATATGCTTTAAAGATAATAGATTTATAATAGCTAAAACTAATATGCAAGAAAATAAATATACAGCAATTTCTTATTATAACTTCGAAAATATTAAAAATATTTTTGGATTAAGAAATAAAATAGCGAAAGTTTTTAAGAAATATGATGTTAAAGGTATAGTATTGTTGGCGCCAGAAGGTATAAATATAAATATTTCATATATAAGTGAAAAAAAGGGAAATATTATAGATGATTTGAAAGAAGTAATATTTTTAAAAGAAACAAGTATAAAAATTTTTAATTGTAAAAAACATATTTTTAGAAAACTGAAAATAAAAATTAAAAAAGAAATTCTAACAACAAGAAATTTAATAGAAATAAAACCCTTAAAAAAGGTTGGCACTTATGTTCGACCGAGTGAATGGGAAGAATTTATTAAAAGTCCTGACGTAATTCTCATTGACACAAGAAATGACTATGAAGTAAAAGTTGGCTCTTTCAAAAATGCTGTTAATCCTAAATGTCAGAATTTTACATCCATTTTAGAATGGATTAAGAATTATATTTTAGTTAAAGATAATAAGGACAAAAAAATAGCCCTGTTTTGTACAGGAGGAATAAGGTGCGAAAAAGCTTCATCTCTAATTAAATTATCTGGATTTAAGAATGTTTATCAATTGGAAGGAGGTATTTTGAATTATTTTAAAAAAAATACAAAAGCAACCTCTTGGAAAGGTGAATGTTTTGTTTTTGATAATAGGGTATCTTTAAAAATGAACTTAGACAAAGGATCATTTGATTTGTGTTATGCCTGTAGAATGCCAATTGATGAATTAGAAAAAAGAAGTAAAAATTATATTAAAGGTATATCTTGTTCAAATTGTATTGGAAAAAAAACTATTACACAATTAAATAAATATAAGACTAGACAACTGCAAAAAAGTATTGGGTAACATAACTATGAATTCAACAATACCAATATTGTATTCTTTTAGAAGGTGTCCTTTCGCAATAAGAGCTAGGCTAGCTATTTATTTTAGCAAAATTAAGGTTGAAATAAGAGAGATTTCTTTGAGCAACAAACCACAAGAAATGAAAAGATTATCTAAAAAGTTTACTGTGCCTATATTAAAAATTGATGATATAGTTTTAGACGAGAGTTTAGACATAATTTTATGGTCATTAAAAAATAATGATGAACATAACCTTTTATCTCCTTACTATGCACAGAAAGAAGAAACATTAGAGACCATAGAAATATTTGATCATAATTTTAAATTTCACTTGGACAGATATAAATATTCTAGCAGATATTTACAAGATGAAGATTATTTAGGAAGAAATGAGCATAAAGAACAAGCAGCTAACATTTTAGAAAAGATTGAAAGAATTCTAAAAACTTCTAAGAACAATTATATATTTAAAAATAGACTGAGTATTTTAGATATATGTCTTTTTCCTCTGGTAAGACAATTTAGAATTGCTGATAAAAATTGGTTTGATAGTGAGTTTCGTTTTAATTCAACGGCCCGCTGGTTGCATAATATAATAGAGCAAGATTATTTTGAAAAAATAATGATTAAATATGCAGAATGGGTAAAGGAAAAAAAGATTCAATACTTTTCTTACCAGGATACTAATAGAATTATTGATTAGTATGAAGTTGAATAATAATTATACACTAAAAATTATTTGCAACGACAAGCCAGGAATTATTGCAAGAGTTTCAAATTTTTTATATAAAAATCGCTTTAATATATTAGAAAGTTCACAATTCAAAGATGACAAAAATAATAAATTTTTCATGAGAGTCAACTTTTCGCCTATTAATTTATCATCTAAAGTAAATGATTTAGAAGATTTGATATCTAAATTTAAGGAAATATCGAAGATTTTTAAAATGTCTTTTAATATTTACGATATGTCAAAAAAACAAAATATACTTATTATGGTATCAAAATTTGGACATTGCCTTAATAATATGCTTTACCAGTGGAAACTAGGAAGCCTAAAAGCAAATATACCAACTATAGCTTCAAATCATGAAGATATGAATGAAATAGCAAAACAATATGGTATTAATTATGTTGTTTTACCAATAAATAAAAAAAATAAACCTGAACAAGAAAAGAGACTTCTAAAGATAATCAAAGAAAATAAAATAGACTTGGTAGTCTTAGCCAGATATATGCAAGTTTTATCTCCCAGATTTTGCAAAATAATGGAAGGTAAGATTATAAATATACATCATTCTTTCTTACCAAGTTTTAAAGGTGCTAGACCTTATAATCAAGCATATTTAAAAGGCGTTAAAATCATAGGGGCTACTGCTCATTATGTCACAAATAAACTTGATGAAGGCCAGATAATTGAGCAGGATGTAGCTAGAGTTGATCACACTAAGACACTTGATGATTTTATATCAATAGGGAGAGATATTGAAAATATTGTTTTGTATAGGGCTATAAACTGGCATATTCAGCACAGAGTGCTAATTAACAAAAACCGTACAATTGTATTTAATTAGGTTTGACTATTCCGATGTTTTGAGGTTTTCGGCGGCCATTTTACCGTTTTTTTGCTCCTTAATTTCGTATTCTACTTTTTGTCCCTCCTGAAGCTTTGTAATTCCTGAAGCTTTCACAGCAGAAATATGGACAAATACGTCATTTTCTTCTTGACCATCTTGAGATATAAAGCCATATCCTTTTTTATAATTAAACCATCTTACTTCGCCTTTAGCCATTAGTACTCACTCTTTCTATTCAGAATAAGACGCAAAATCTAAAATAAATAATTATACCGCGTCTTTACTTAATTTTGTATATTATAATAAATAAAAGTAAAATCAACAAATTTTATTTTAAGTAAATTATTTGATTTAATAAAATATATAGTATGAGCATCATTAATCTATAAATAATTTTTTTTTAATTTAACTTTTAATTCTTCCCAATTATTAATAAGATCACATTTAAATTTATTAACTTTCAAATAGTACCTACTCTTTCCTGCAAGATCTGCAAAGATTGAATTAAGTTTATTTTTTTTTAATATATGTCTTTGTTTTAATATCTTTTTCTTCACGTCGTAGGCAAATTGGTAATAATTATTCCAAGGGTTTTTACTCCAGTACAACTTTCCTTCTTTATATAAAAAAGAATTACCTAATTCATCAAGATTTTTAAATGAAAAAAATTCATCATGAATTAAATCTTTATTATTCCTAAAATATTCCAATTTAAATACTTTATCATTATTAAAGATAAATATAAGAGAGTCTTTATCGTGTTCATTTTGACAGAAAATACTTTTCCTATCTAAAAAATTATATTCTTTAATATCTTCTGCATTTGAATTCATAGATAAAAAAAAAAAAAAAAATATTATATTCTTATTTTTCTGCATTTATAAATTGTTTGATTTTCATTTTTTAATTTTGTTTTCTCAATTTTATCAAAAAGTCGTATTTTTTCTTTTAACTTATATTCATCAAAATTTAATATGTTTTCAACTTTCATTAACTCATATTCTTTATTAATTTCTTCTATTCTAATTATTTTAAGTTTATCAAAAACACATGTTACTTTTTTATTTATATCGTCATCATCTATGCAGAAATTTATCCATCTACCTTTAATGGATCTGGTGAATAGTAATTTTTTTTCGTTTGTATTATCTAGTTTATAAAATGCTAGTTTTTTGTTGTCAGGACTTATGCAGTTCATCATAAACCTATCAGAATAAAGATTCTTAAAAAAAAGCATAGATAAGAATAGAAATAATAAAGTTTTTTTCATAAAATCCTTCCTTTGGTGCGGTCGAGAGGACTTGAACCTCCAAGGAGTTGCCTCCACAACGACCTCAACGTTGCGCGTATACCATTCCGCCACGACCGCATTAATTAAATATCTTTTTTATTATCATATTTTCTGCTGTTTTTAAATCCTCATAATTATTAATATTTAAAAAAGGATCATATATACGACATTCCCATTCAGCTGTTGCAATTGATAGATCTTTAGTAAATAAATCAATTTTTCTTATATTATTATTAATACTTTTTTCCAATTTTATTAAAAGGCTTGATTTCCACAATGCTATTGTAGGATGTATTCTGTTATTAGATTTAGATACCACTAAGTCATCTTTTTTTGGGTCAAATTCTTGTTGTAATTTTTCTATCAAATCCAAGGGTATGAAAGGTGTGTCTACTGGCACAGTACAAACTAAATTATTACTTCCGAATTGGGGTAGACTAGCATATTTTAGAGCAGAATGAATACCGGCAAGAGGTCCTATGTCTTCCTTAAAATAGTCATAAATAGTTTTAGCATTTAAATTAAAATTTTTTGGAGAATTCTTTTTAAAATTTATAGCTACTAAGTTGGTTTGTCTAATAATCCTATTATACACATGCTCTAATAATGACATATTTAAAAGTTTTTCTGCAAATTTACCTTTATTATCTAACCTAGAGCCTTTTCCTCCAGCAAGAATAACGCATAGAATATTTTGTTTTTTATTTTTCAACTTAATTTTTAATTCTTTTATCACCTGATAGTATCATATACCTTTTACCTCTTAATCTTCCTATCATAGTTAGGTTTGTTTTACGTGCTAGTTCAACTCCCCAAGCTGTAAAACCTGACCTAGATGCTAAAATTGGTATTTTCATCATTACTGTTTTGATCACCATTTCACTGGTTAATCTTCCAGTAGTATAAAGTATTTTATTAATAGGTGATATGTTTTCTAAAAACATGAAACCTGCCAGCTTATCAACTGCATTATGCCTTCCAACATCTTCAAAATATGCAATTTTACTGCTATTCGTACATAGTACGCAACCATGAATGGCTCCAGATTTTAAATACAATGAAGGCGTAGTGTTTATTTTTTTTGATAATTCAAATATTTCTTTATTTGTAATAAAAGTTTTGTAAGGTAATTTTATATTATCAATTTCATCTATAATATCCTCAAAAATCGTTCCATTAGCACAACCTGAGGTTTTAATTCTTTTGGCTTCTTTAACTTCGTATTTTGTTTTTCCGGTTGTTCTCACCACGACGGTATTTATTTCTTCATCAAAATCAATTCCTAATACTTCTGAAGGAAGCTTTATTATGTTTTGATTAACTAAATATCCTAAAGCAAGGTATTTTGGATAATCTCCAACTGTCATAGAAGTAACTACGTGTGTATCATTCAAAAATATAGAGACTGGCTTCTCAATTGTAGCAAAGGTTTCTGTTTCTTTACCAGCTTCATCTTTGGCAAAAAGCTTCTTTACAAGGCTAGAGTCTTCTGGGTTTGGATTTATCTTAATAAATATTAACTCCTATATTTTACTTCATAAAACCAG
Organism: Rickettsiales bacterium; assembly: GCA_002720125.1. Taxonomy (GTDB): domain Bacteria; phylum Pseudomonadota; class Alphaproteobacteria; order TMED109; family TMED109. The sequence continues at coordinate 8,959 of PBGQ01000010.1, forward strand.
GATGAGTATTCTGAACATGATGCTTAGAATTTACTGGCCTCATTAGTAAATTAGAAAAAAAAGCTACTACCAGCAACCCCGCCATTGCATACATTGTTGTATTATATAAACTAGGAGTAGGATCTACTGTGCCCTCTGGTGCTATTTCCATCAATTTAGATATAGTCACTGTTTTTGCTTTTACTAGCTCATCAAGTTTTTCAATAGGAGCTCCAAATTTTTCTAAAAATTTTTCAGGTTCAATTTTATTTATTAAATCATTTAGAGAGTTATTGACTGACATACTTCTCAGCTGTGCTATAGCCACTGGACCTATAACTCCAGCTGTACTCCAAGCTGTTAACAATCTTCCATGTATACCTCCTACGTGAAGTGTTCCGAATACATCAGCTAAATAAGCTGGGATTGTGGCAAAACCTCCTCCATACATCGTAAAGATTATCATCGTAGCAGCATAAAACATCACTAAGTACATAATGGAGGGATTTACACTCACTGCATTTGCGGTAAATGGTATTGATAGGTAAAGAATCGTACCTAAAATAAAAAAGCAGTGATAGGTATTCTTTCTTCCTATATAATCTGACATTGATGCCCATATTATTCTTCCACACATATTAAATACACTTATCATTAAAACATATGTTCCAGCAAATGTTGCTGTCACAATACTTGCTAAGTCTGACCCTTCAGGTGCAGAACCGAATATTTCTGACATCATTGTTTTGGCAACACCTATAACACCTATGCCGGCTGATACGTTAAAGCATAGAACAATCCATAATTGATAAAATTGAGGCGTTTTAATTGCTTGATTAATATGCACATTATCTAAGGTTTTCATTTTTGNAGTAGACTCTGACTCAGTTGGTGGTTCATATCCTTCTGGCTTCCACCCTTCTTGTGGGACTCTATATTGAAATGCGGCAATTATCATGATAATAAAATAAACAATACCGAGTGTTAGAAAAGCTCCTGCTGCCCCTGTATTTCCTGTTCCTACAACATATACACCTGCATCACCTGGGATTGCCATTTGAGCAGCTTCTGATGCAGATGCTACTACCACTTCTATTTTTTTTCCTGCTTCTTCAACAAATCTTCTACCNCCTTCTGTAATTAATGCAAGAGAGTCCTCTGTTCCAAGATATTTTGGTGCCTCAGCATAGAAATCTAGTAAATATTTTTTTAATGGTGCTCCTATCATTGCTCCACCACCGAAACCCATTATTGCCATTCCTGTGGCCATACCTCTTCTATCAGGAAACCACCTTATCAAGGTTGAAACAGGAGAAACGTAGCCTAATCCCAATCCACATCCTCCAAATACTCCATATCCTAAGTAAATTAGCCATAACTGGTGAGTCAATATTCCAATACTACCAACTATAAAACCTCCTCCCCATAGGCAAGCCGCAGTTACTCCTACACACCTAGGGCCAACATCTTCTAACCATTTTCCTGCTATAGCAGCAGCTAAACCCAAACTAACAATAGCAACAGAGAAAATCCATATCACACTACTTAAAGTCCAATCGTCTGCAGCACTAGATGCTACTCCTAGTTCTTTAATTAAAGCTGGATTGAATATACTCCAAGCATATACTGAACCAATGCAAAGGTGTATAGCTATAGAGGCTGGCGGAACTCTCCATCTATTATAATTTTTTGGCGCTATAATTCTGTCTTTTAATAAAAAAGAAAAGAAGCTTTTTTTAGGTGTGGTTTCATTCATTTTGTTTTCTCCCTAACGTATTTTAACACAATAAATTACTATTGAGCAATATTATATTTAGCAAGCTTCTATATTAGCAGCACAAAACTTAAACTCTGGTATTTTTCCAAAAGGATCAAGTTGAGGATTAGTGAGTTGATTAGCTGCAGCCTCAGAGAAACAGAATGGAATAAATATCATTCCTTTTGGTAACTCTCTATCTTGTCTTACGCTTAACATTATAGATCCTCTCCTGGTTTTTACATTAACTTTATTACCAGGCTCTAATTTTAAATAATTCATATCTTGACTATTCATACTCACAATAGGCTCAGGCTCTATTTTATCTAAGGTTGTTGATTTTCTAGTCATGGAACCTGTATGCCAGTGTTCTAGAAGTCTTCCTGTTGTTAACACAAAAGGGAAGTCTTGGTCTGGTAACTCGTCAGGTGAAATAATATTAGTAGGAACAATTTTACCTAAACCTGAGTTAGTTGGAAATTTCTGAGAAAAAACTATTTCTGAACCAGGTTCATCCTTTTTCTCGCAAGGATAAGTTACAGAATCTTCCTTTTCTACTCTTTCCCATGTGATATTTTTAAGTGATGGCATAATTTCTGCCATTTCATTAAATACCTGTGAAGCGTGATTATATTTCCAGTCTAGGCCTAAAGCCTTGGCAAGATCTACAATAATATTTAANTCTTCTCTGGCATCGCCAGGTGCATCAACTACTTTCCTTCCCATTTGAACTTGCCTATTAGTATTTGTAAAAGTACCATTTTTTTCTGCATGGGCTGAAGCAGGTAATATTATGTCAGCATACCAAGCAGTTTCTGTCATAAAAATGTCTTGGACTATGAGAGTGTCCAACTTACACATACCTTCAATTGTGTGATTTTGATCTGGGTCAGACATAACTGGATTTTCGCCCATTACATACATAGCTTTTATTAGACCTTTGCATACGCTGTCAATTATTTCTACAACTGTTAAGCCTCTTTTGTTGTCAAGTTCAGTATTCCAAAATGCTTCCATATTTTTATGAATGTCACTGTCCTCTACTGATTTATAATCAGGAAAAACCATAGGAATTAGGCCAGCATCAGATGCTCCCTGTACATTATTTTGACCTCTCAAAGGATGTAAGCCAGTTCCAGGCCTCCCAATATGTCCTGTTATTAGCGCTAAAGTTATTAAGCATCTAGAGTTGTCTGTTCCATGAATATGTTGAGAAACTCCCATTCCCCAAAAGATTATCGACTTATCAGATTTTGCATAAATCCTAGCTGTTTCTCTTATCTCTTCAGCACTTATTCCACACACTTTTTCCATGTCTTCTGGTCTGAATTTAGTAATATTTTCTTTTAGTTCTTCAAACCCTTCTGTCATAGAAGCAACATATTGTTCGTCATAGAGTTTTTCATCTATAATAGTATGTATTATTGCATTAAGAAGGGCTACATCTTTTCCTGGTTTAAATTGTAAATGTTTATAAGCATGTCTGGTGAGATCTTGTTTTCTTGGGTCCATAATTATAAGTTTTTTTCCATCTTTAGCAGCTCTTTTAAAATAGGTTGCTGCTACTGGATGATTTGTAGCAGGTCTTGCGCCTATGACTATCATACAGTCAGCATCTTTAACAGCAGTAAAAGGTGCAGAAACAGCTCCTGAACCAACACACTCCATTAAAGCAGCAACAGACGATGCATGGCAAAGTCTTGTGCAATGATCAACATTATTTGTTTTGAAAGCTGTTCTGATNANNTTTTGAAATANATAAGCCTCTTCATTAGAACCTTTGGCTGANCCAAAACCACAAATAGATGATGGTCCATCGTTTGTATAGATATTTAGAAGTTTCTTAGCAGAGAGTTCAATTACTTCCTCCCAACTTGCCTCGTAAAAGTAGTCTTCTACATTTAAAGATGAATAATCCTTAATATGTTTTTTTATTACATTTTTTTTTCTTATCAGAGGTTTTGTTAANCTACCTGAGTTATGAATATAGTCAAACCCAAACCTTCCTTTAACACAGAGCTTTTGATTGTTAGCTGGTCCATCTCTTCCATCTACCTGTACAATCTTGTTATCCTTTACAAAAGCCTTAGTCTGACAACCTACACCACAATAAGGACATAATGTATCAACCTCTCTATCTGCAACTACGCTTCTTGTACCTTTTTCATTAAGCAGACTTTTTTCCATAAGCGCGCCTGTTGGACAAGCTTGAACACATTCGCCACATCCAACACAAGTAGAGTCACCCATTTGATCGTCAAAGTCAAAAATTACCTTGGCACTGTGTCCTCTATATGCCATACCTATGACGTCATTAGACTGTACTTCTCTGCACGCTCTAACGCATAAGTTGCAGTTGATGCAAGCTTCTAAATTAACGTGCATTGACGGATGTGAAATATCTGCCTCTATTTTCTTATTTTTAGGAAATTTGCTTTCATCTACATTAAGTTTTTCACTCCAATTCCAAAATTTTGAGAAAGGGTCTGGATGGTTACTTTTGCATGGCTGATCAGCTGCAAGAAGTTCGAAGATTATTTTTTGCGTATCTTTTACGTCCTCAGAAACTGAATTTACGACCATTCCTTCTTTTGGTTTTCTGATACAAGATGCAGCTAAAGTTCTTTCGTTATCAATTTGAACTACACAGGCTCTGCAGTTGCCATTAGGATCATAGCCTACCTCATCAGCATGGCAAAGATGTGGAATGTCTACTTTATTTCTTTTTGCAGCTTGCCAAATACTTTCNCCCTCAAGTGCTTTTATATCTATACCATTCAACTTAAATTTTGTCATAAAATTATTCTATATCTTTCCTAAAATGCTTAATTATTGATTGCAAAGGGTTGGGAGCTGCTTGCCCTAAGCCGCATATAGAAGCTTTGTTCATAGTCATTGAGAGCTGATTAAGTAAATCTACATTCCAGCTCTTATCTCTCATTAGCTTAACTGCCATAGAAGTTCCGTTTCTACAAGGAGTGCATTGTCCACAACTCTCGTCTTCAAAAAATTTCATTAGATTTAGCCCAATTTTTTTCATATCCACTTTATCTGACAGAATTACAACTGCAGCTGAACCTATAAAACAATTATACTCCTGTAAGGTATCAAAGTCCAGAGGAACATCACCTAAGGANGCAGGNAANATACCTCCTGANGCNCCTCCAGGCAAGTATCCTTTAAATTCNTGTCCATCNANCATTCCACCNCAATGTTCATCAATAAGTTGTTTAACTGTAATTCCAGCATCAGTAAGCTTGATNCCNGGNTCTTTNACNAAACCTNANACTGAAAAAGAACGCAGACCCTTTCTNCCATTCCTTCCATANGAACTAAACCATTTTCCTCCTTTTTCNTANATTTCTCTTATCCAGNAAACAGTTTCNACATTNTGAACTANNGTTGGTNTTCCAAANANNCCNACTTCNGCNACATAAGGNGGTCTNTTTCTTGGCAANCCNCTNTTNCCCTCTATAGATTCAATAAGTGCTGACTCCTCACCACAAATATAAGCTCCCGCACCCCTTCTAATTTGTAAAAATTTTGGTGGTACTATATTATTTTTCTCAAGGCTTTCTATTTCATTCTCAATAAGTTTAATCAGACCATAGTACTCGTCTCTAATGTAAAGATAGCATGTTTCTGCTTCCACAAGATTGGCAGCTATTAAAGTACCTTCTAAAAACCTGTGAGGGTCTTTGTTTAAATAGTGCCTATCCTTAAAAGTACCAGGCTCGCCTTCATCAGCATTAATACACATTAGCCTAGGTCCCTTATATGATTTTACAAATTGCCATTTTTTAAAAGCAGGAAAACCAGCACCACCTAACCCTCTTAGACCTGCCTCAGAAAAAATCTCAACCATTCTTTCGAAAGATACTTCTTTTGATAATATTTTCTTATACAGTTCATAACCACCCGATTTTAAATATTGTTTCAAAGTAATGTGTTTACCATTTTTATAAGATAACTGTTTGGTCTGTATAGCGTCTTCTATTTTATCTAAAGAGGTGTTTAGTAAATGATTATGATTAACTTCTACAACAGGAGCGTAATTGCACCTTCCCATACATGGGGCTTTTTCTACCCTAAAGTTTTTATACTTTAATTTTGTTCTTTCGTATAATTTCTCTGCATCATACATGGCACATGTAACACTGTCACAAACTTTAATTGTCACTGGAGAAACTTTCTCCGTATCAGTGTTGAGAATATGAAAATGAGCATAAAAACTTGCAACTTCATACACTTCAGACATGCTTGTTTTGACCAGTTCGGATAATGCCCTTAAATGTCTAGGGTAAAGTCCTTTATACTTGTCGTTAAACAGATGCAGATATTCTATCAACACATCCTTTGATAGTGGAAAATAGCCACTGAGCAGCTCATTGGCTTCTTCTAATGAAGTTTTATCAACTTGCCTTCCTTTATTGTAGTAAATTTTATTTCTTCTACCTGGTCCACGTTTTTTTAATGTTTGCATTCCCTACTCTTCAACTGTCAACATGTTAAAATTTCAATTATATTATAATAAAAAAAAAATTGATATTCATAATATAGCATTTTATTATCAAAAGTCTCAAAAAAGAAGAAAACTATGACTTTTTTAAAAAGTTATTATAGTCTTTATAATAAAGTTATTTATAATAAATTAAATTTAACTTAAAATGGAATTTTGAAGAAAGTTTTTGGAATATCAGGCTGGAGCGGTTCAGGTAAAACAACATTGATTATTGAACTAATCAAATTGTTTTCAAAAGACTATAAACTCAATGTTTGCGCGATTAAACATGCTCATGAAAATTTTGAAATAGATCACAAAGGAAAAGACACGTATAATTTTGCAAAATCTGGTGCAAGCAAAGTTATTGTATCCTCTTCAAAAAAAACGGCAGTTATTGACTATTTAAATAATAAAACTGAAGTTATTAGCCTGTTAGAGTTTACAGGAAAGGCTGATATTGTATTAGTAGAGGGGTGGAAGAATAGTAGTTTAAATAAAATTGAAGTTTATAGAGAATGCGTAAATAAACCCTTGCTTTACAAAAATGATAATAATTTTGTAGCTCTTGCTACAGATAAAATTAATTTTAAACTTGAAAGAGATATAAAGCTTTTAAACCTAAATAATGTTAGCGAAATTGCAAATTTTATAATTGAATATTCTTAGCGTACTAGATAAATGATAAAATATAATCAGGTAAAAAAAATTTTAAAAGATAATGTTACTTCAATAAAAAAAACAGAATTGATTTCTCTAGATAAAGCTACAAATAGATATTTGGCTACGGAAATAAAATCTAAATTTTTCATACCACCTAAAGATAATTCAGCTGTAGATGGATTTATATTTAATTATAAACAATATAATATTTCTAAAAATAAAAATTTTGTTATAAAAGGAGAAATCAACGCCGGGGAAACTTCAAAAAGTAAAATAGACGTTAATAGCTTTTTAAGAATATCTACAGGAGGACAAACTCCATCAAATTTAGATACCGTAGTAATGCAAGAAAACGTTGTTACTGAAAAGAATAATATTGTTTCTATAAATGGACTAATTAAGAAAGGTATGAATGTTAGAAAGAAAGGAGAGGATATAAAAAAAGGACAACTAGTCTTTTCTAAAGGTCACAAATTAAGACCACAAGATATAGGAATGTTGGCTTCACTTGGCATATCACGTGTAAAAGTTGTAAAAAAAATTAAAATAGGAATTTTATCTAATGGAAATGAATTAATTGAGCCAGGAAAAAAAAAGAAATTTTATCAAATCTACGACAGTAATAGATATATGCTAAAATCTTTTTTGAATAAAGAAAGTGTAGATTGGATTGACTTTAAAATTGTAAAAGATAAAGAAAGTTCGGTTTTAAAGAAAATAAAAAATGCAAAAAAAAAATGTGATGTTTTAGTTATAACAGGAGGCGCTTCAACAGGAAAAAAAGATTTCATGTCATATGCAATCAAAGAAATAGGAACATTAAACTTTTGGAAGGTTTCAATTAAACCAGGAAGGCCTTTTGGATTTGGGATCTTGCCAATTAATAAACCTACTCTTATGATACCTGGTAATCCCGTGGCAAGTTTCACTATTTTTTTTTTATTTGGAAGGTTTTTAATTAATCATATGCTTGGAAATAATAACTTTTCTCATAAAAGTTTTAAAGTTAAATCCAATTTTGTAATGAAAAAGAAAAAGGGAAGAGAGGAATTTTTGAGAGCGAGAATTTTTTATAAAAATAATACTATGTATGTAAATAAATTTAAAACACAAGGAGCTGGAATCTTAAACTCTTTAGTCTGGGCTGATGGTTTAGTGAAACTTGATGAAGAAAAAGAAAGAATTAAAAAAAATGAATTTTTAGAATTTTTTCCTTTTGAGGTTTAATGAAAAGTTTTAACTTTATAGGCCTCAAATGCCATTTACCCGTTCTTAAAGCAAATAAAATTTTAAAAAATGATCAGGAAAATAAAATATTTGAGTTTTTGTGTGATGATGCTACAGCACCTACAGATTTTCAAAATTTAGCAAAAAACCTCAATAATATATCAATTGAAATAATAGATAAAAAAGGGTTCTATAAGATATTAGTTAAAAAAGATTAGTTCTCAAATGTAGCAATTATAGAACTTCCACCTCCAGCTACAGCGCCAGCTAATGCAGAAGATAAAACTGCTATTCTAAAAGTAGTAGTGGTAGGAACACTCGAAATTATATGCCTGCTGTTAATTTCGCTTGCCGCTATGCCATCTACAGATGAGTTTACATCGACTAAAGTAACAAATTGTCCAGCAACCGCACCATGAGTACCTGGCGTGGTAACTTCCAGTATTTTTGAACCTGCAGAAATTGATTTTATAGGATCTGTTCCTAATGAGATTATGCTTCTTACATTTGATGCATCGGAGGATTTATTCTCTTTTGTACTTGTAGTTGCAATTATCTGGGGTGATCTCAATGCTTCTGCCTCTGCTCTAGCTTTAATTCTATTAGTTTTTTCTTTTTCTAGTCTTTCAGCTAGCCTTCCAGCTTGTGCAAGGTTTCCCTTTTCAATCATTTCATGTATAATTTTATCTGTTTTATTAGTTGAAATATATTCGCTGGATTTTTTCTCATTATTATTCTCTTCATAGGTATTACTGTAAACTTCAATATTTTTAATATTGTCTTTGCACAATGTTAGTATCTTATTTAACTCTATTCCCTTCTCAACTGCTTTTTTAATACAAATATTTATATTTTCCGAATAAGTTAAATTTGAAATTAAAAAATTAGATAGAATTAGTAAAAGAAATATTTTTTTATTAATAATCACAGGATATTATCTCCTTACTCCAAGGTAAAATTGTATCA
>PBGQ01000011.1 GCA_002720125.1 Rickettsiales bacterium
AACTTTAAGGGTAAAATATGAGTTTTTATTCTTCATTCAGCATAGTACTTCCTGAAATTATAGCCTTTTTTTCTGGCCTTTCATTAATCCTTATTGGGGTTTTATTCAAAAGTAAAAAGATAACAAACTTTCTGACCTTATTATTTTTTTCTTTAATTTTATGTTCTATAATTTTTTCAAGTAAGCTTGGAACAGCTTTTGGAAATAGTTTTGTAAATACACAATTTACGATAACTTTAAAATTCTTTATAGTTTTAATTGCACTTTTAATATTCTATGTCTCAAAAGATTATCTAAAGAATAATAACCTTTATATATTTGAATATAATATCTTATTCATCTTCAGCATATTAGGAATGATGATAATGATTTCTGCCAATGACCTTATGTTGTTATATCTGGCTATTGAATTACAGTCTTTATCTCTCTACGTATTAGTAGCTCTGAAAAAAGAGTCTATTCGTTCTTCTGAAGCTGCTTTAAAGTATTTTATATTGGGTTCCATAGCTTCTGCGATAATCCTTTATGGAGCTTCAATGGTATATTCAGTTACAGGAGCAACCAATTATACCTTAATCAGAGATGCTGTAGTTAATAATAACTCTTTTACTATTTTTTCTTTTGGTTTGATACTAATTCTATCTGGAATTGCATTTAAATTATCAGCTGCTCCTTTTCATATGTGGACTCCTGATGTTTATGAAGGATCTCCTAGTTCTATAACTACTATTTTAATTACCTTGCCTAAAATAGCGGCACTTTGTGTTTTGATTAAACTTCTATTTGAGCCATTTGGTAATTTTGTAGATGTATGGAGACAAATTCTTATAATAATTGCAATTTTATCTATGCTTATAGGCTCAGTAAGTGCGTTAAAACAAGAGAATCTAAAACGATTATTTGGTTATAGTACGATAGGTAATATTGGTTATGTGTTGATGGGGATTATTACGCAAACCGAAAATGGTATTGCTGCATCTTTTCTATATTTAGTAATCTACACTATAGGAGCATTTGGTATATTCTCATTCATTATGCTACTTAGAAGAGAAAATACTCAACTAGTTAACTTATCTGGTATCGCAGGATTATCAAAGTCAAATCCAGGCATAGCTTTATGTTTAGTGATCCTTCTTTTTTCTATGGCTGGCATTCCACCTTTTGCGGGTTTTTTTGCAAAATTTTATATATTTATTGCTGCAATTGAACAAGATTTATTTTATCTTGCAATAATTGGTGTAGTATTTAGTGTAGTGTCAGTCTTCTATTATTTAAAATTGATCAAAATAATGTATTTAGATGATTTAGAAGAGGAAATAAATAGTAATTTAGATAAAAAACTGTCTACAACTATTGTAATTTCAGCAATTTTATTATTATTTTTTGTTTTCTATGCAAATAGCTTTATAAATTTTATAATGAGTTTAAGGATAATATAAATTGAATTGTTCTGACAAGTTTAAAAACTGGACTATAGAGTATAAAAATATAGTTGATAGTACCATGAATGAAATTCAAAAAGACATTTATAAGTCTTATTCCAATATTGCCATCTTATCTAGCGAACAAATTAAAGGAAGGGGTAGAGGACAAAATGAATGGGTTTCTGAAAAAGGAAATTTTTATGCATCTATCAAAACAAAAACATCCTTATCTAATAAACATTTTATAGTTTCTTATGTTATAGGCATAATTATGTATGACGTTATAGAAAAATATATAAATGAGAAAAATAGAATTATCATAAAATGGCCAAATGATATTTTAGTAGATAGAAAAAAGATAGCTGGTATTTTAATAGAAATGAATACATTTGGTAATAAAGTTGAAGACATTGTTGTTGGAATAGGTTTAAATATAAAAAGTTGCCCAATTGTAAAAAAATATGAAACTACATGCTTGCATAGAGAAAGCAACATTAAAACTGACGTAAAAATCATAATAAAGCAAATCTTAAATTGTTATGATAAATGGAAAAAATATCTTAGCACTGAAACAAACAATATCCAGTTTATTATTGACCAATGGATGAATAGGTCTTTTGCTGTCGGAACTGTTGTAAGAATTAAAAAAGATAATAAGTTAGTTAAAGGCATCTACGAAGGTATAGACTTAGACGGTTCAATTAAAATAATGCTTGATAACAAAGTAAAAAAATTTAATAACTTAGACACAGTTTATATTTAATGCATCTTATCATTGATATAGGCAATACAAACATAGTTTTCGCTATCTACGAAGATAATAATATTATCAATAAATGGAGAATAGCAACGATTGTAAATAGAACTAGTGATGAATATTTATTGTGGTTAAATGAAATTATAAAGTCGAATTACAAAATTAAGAATGTAATTATAGGTTCTGTTGTACCTGATATAGTTCAAGAAATAAAAGATGCTTGTGCTTTAGGTTTCGAAAAAGAAATTTATATTGTTAATGAAAACCTAAGTATAAATTTTCCTACTCATGTTGAAAATCAAAACGAGATTGGTGCTGATAGAATAGTTAATGCATTATTTGCGTGGCACACATATAAAAAAGCTTCAATTATAATTGATTTTGGAACCGCAACTACCTTTGATGTTGTTAATAAAGATGGTGTATATGAAGGAGGAGTTATTTGCCCAGGTATTAATCTTTCTTTACAAGCTTTACATTCTGCTGCTGCACGTCTACCTAGAGTTGCAATAACAAAACCAAAGAAAGTAATAGGAAATAATACAATTCAGGCTATGGCATCAGGAATATACTGGGGATACGTAAGTTTAATAAAAGGACTATTAGAAAAAATATTAATTGAACTAAATGGAAATGCTAAAATATTAGCAACAGGAGGATTATCTGATTTATTTGTAAACGAAGTGTCTAAAGAGATAATAATTAACAAAGACTTAACAATACATGGGCTATATTTAGCTTATAAAGATTATAAGGAATGAAAATAGTGAATCAATTAATTAATTTTAAAAGTAAAAATAAAATATTTTTTTTACCATTAGGTGGTGCGGGTGAAATTGGAATGAATTTAAATATGTATTGCTATCAAAATGAATGGCTCATTGTTGATTGCGGAGTTACATTTAAAGACCATGAAGCTATAGGAGCAGATGTTTTTATGCCAAACATAGACGTCATTGTACAAAATAGTTTGAATATAAAAGGTCTTTTAATAACTCATGCTCATGAAGATCATATAGGTGCTGTACATCACTTATGGCCATTTCTCAAATGTCCTATTTATTTAACTCCTTTCTCTGCTTATTTACTAAAACAAAGATTAATTGATGCAGGTTTGAATGAGCAAGTCAAATTAAACGTCGTAAAAAAAGAGTCTAAGTTCAATATAGGTAAATTTAATTTGGAACTAATAAATATGAGCCATTCAACTTTGGAACCTAACTCTGTTTTAATTACAATGGGAAAAGAGAGAATTTTTCATACAGGAGATTGGAAAATAGATAAAAATCCAACAGTTGGAAATGAAACTAATACTAAAAGACTAAAGGAGATCGGAAAAGAAGGTATTAGAGCTATCGTTTGTGACTCTACAAATGCAAATGTAAATGGGTATTCAGGCTCAGAGAAATCAGTAGAAAATGGTATAGCAAAATATATCAAGAATTTTAAGGGAAGAATTTTTATTACCATGTTTGCCTCTAATTTAGAAAGAATGCTAGCAATAATGCGTTTGGCTTCTCTTTATAAAAGAGAAGTCGGTTTGATAGGACGATCAATGTGGAGAATGTGTGATGCAGCAAGAAATGTAGGATACTTAAATACATCTGTGAAAATTTCTTCTGAAAAGTTTTTAAGGAACATTAAAGATGAAAAATTTCTCTCTATATGCACAGGCTCTCAAGGAGAACCATTGGGTGCACTTAATAGAATTATAGACGAAAATCATCCCCATATAAATTTCAAAAATGGAGATAGAATTATTTTTTCTTCCAGAAAAATTCCAGGAAATGAAGTAAGCATAGGAAATCTAATGAATAAGCTAATAGATAAAGGAATTGAAATTATTCTACCACAGGAAAATAATATCCATGTTTCAGGACATCCTGCAAGAGATGAGCTTAAGCTGATGTATTCCTGGATAAAGCCTGAGATATCAATCCCTGTCCACGGCGAAGCACTGCAAATTAAAGCGCATGCAGAATTAGCAGAAAATTCTGGAGTAAAAAATGTTCTTAAAATTAAAAATGGGCATTTAGTTGAATTTTCTAATAAACAAGTAAAAATAGTTGAGAAGGTAGACTCTGGAAAATTAGCCTTAAATGGAGATGAACTAATACCAACCAACTCTCTATTATTTAAAGAAAGAAAAAGAATGCTATTTAATGGTGTGGTATCTATTAACTTAATAATCGGGGAAACAGGTGATACTATCGAACTTCCAAGAATAAAGTTCCTAGCTGTTTTGTTTGAACTAAAAGAAAAAGAATTATTTGAATTTTCATCTTTTTTAAATGAACAAATAAAAGGCTTTATTCCGATTAAGCGTTCAAAGGAGCAATTATTAAAAGATCACTTAAAGAAAAAGGCAAAAAGGTATTTACTAAACAACTTTGAAAAAAATCCTTCCATAATTTTAGATATAATTTATATTGCAGATTAGGTTATGTTAGATAAATTGAATCATATAGCTATAGCTGTTCCAAGCTTACAAGATGCAATTACTAATTATCAAAATGGTTTTGATGTTGAGGTTTCAAGCATTCTAGATTTACCAGAGCATGGAGTTAGAACAGCTTTCATTAAATTATCAAATACAAATATTGAATTACTAGAGCCATTAGGGAAAGAATCTCCTATATTAAATTTTTTAAAAAAGAATATAAATGGAGGTATACACCATGTTTGTTATGAGGTGGCAAATATTAAAATTGCTATAGAAAAACTTAAAGAAAAGAAATACTTTCTTTTAGGAGATGGAATCCCGCGAATAGGTGCTCATGGAAAGCCTGTCGTTTTCATTCATCCAAAAGAATTTAATAGTACATTAATTGAACTAGAAGAAGTTTAATGTCTATTTTGGAAACTATAATATTTTTTTTAGTAATATGGTGGCCAGTTTTTTTTATTTCTTTACCTTTTGGCTTTAAACCTATACAAAATAGTACTAACAATAATGATAATTTTGCAAGAAGCGCACCAGCAAAACCAAGAATTCTATTAAAATTTCTAATCTCAACATTAATATCGTTTTTTATAACAATAGTAATTTGGATGCTTTCATATTTTGAGGTCTTTAGTTTTAAGGAGCTTATTATTTAAATGAGACTTTCAAATTTCTACTTGTTTACAACTAAAGAAAATCCTAATGATGCCAGTATAGCATCTCATAAACTAATGATTAGGGCCGGCATGATAAGACAAGCATCTGCAGGAATATATAATTGGCTTCCACTAGGGCTCAAGTCGCTAAAGAAAATCGAGTCTATTATTAGAAAGTTACATAATCAAAACAACATTAATGAATTACTTATGCCAACTATACAATCTGCAGATATCTGGAAAAAGTCAGGAAGGTATAAGGATTATGGACAAGAAATGTTAAAGTTTTCTGACCGTAACAAGGCAGAACTTCTGTATGGGCCAACAAATGAAGAACAAATAACAGATATAGTTTTAAAAGATTTAAAGTCTTATAAAAATCTGCCGAAAATCTTATATCATTTTCAATGGAAATTTAGAGACGAATTGAGGCCAAGATTTGGAGTAATGAGAGGAAGAGAGTTTTTAATGAAAGATGCTTATTCATTTGATCTGGACTATGAGTCAGCACATCTTTCTTATTGTAAAATGTTTATTACATATCTAAAAATCTTTCATTCACTTGGTCTAAAAGTGCTCCCTTTTAAAGCTGAAACTGGTCCCATTGGTGGAACTTTAAGTCATGAATTCGTTTTAGAGTCTACAACAGGTGAGTCTGAAATATTCTTTGATAAAAGGGCTTACGACATAGATTATAACATTGATATTTCAAATAAAGAAGATCTAACAAAAGTTATAGAGGAATATAATAGTTATTATAGCTGTACATTGGAAAAACATAATCAGAGGCAATTTGATGAAAATGTTACAAAAACTCAACAAGTAAAATCTAAAGGTATTGAAGTAGGACATATTTTTTACTTTGGAGATAAATACTCTTCTAAATTAAATGCTAAATATTTAGATAAAGAGGGTAAAGCTCGTTTAATTCACAGTGGATCATATGGTATAGGTGTTAGCAGGCTAGTCGGAGCAATAATTGAAGCAAACAATGATGAAAAAGGAATAAAATGGCCTAAAGAATGTACACCTTATCAAGTGATGTTGATTAATGTTGACAACAAAAATACTATAAGCACAGAGTTTTGCGAAAGTTTTTATAAAGATGACAGTATAAATAAGCAAATATTATATGATGATAAAGATGATAGAATTGGGCATAAGCTAGCTAATGCAGATTTAATTGGTATACCAATCCAAATCGTAGTAGGTGAAAGGAATTTGATTAACGAAAATATTGAGATTAGAGAAAGAATAAGTGGAAAAACCCATATAATTAATAAAGGGCAAATAATAAAATTTCTAGAGCGATTCTATGTTAAATAGTTTAGAAATATTTATAGCTTTGAGGTACCTTAAATCCAATAGAAAAGAAGGATTTATATCAGTAAGTTCTTTTTTTTCATTTATAGGAATTACGATTGGTGTAGCTACCCTTATTATTGTTATGTCTGTAATGAATGGCTTTAGAGCAGAACTGATAGATAAAATTATAGGAGTTAATGGACATGCAGTAGTATATTTATATGATAAAAGTAATATTAATAAAATCAATAGTTTAAAAGAAAAAATTGAGAACCTAGATAATGTTCAGTTTGTTTCTAAGGAATTAGAAAGTCAAGCTATGTTATCTGCAAATGNTAATGCTTCAGGTGCAGTTATTAAAGGTATAGATAAGGTAGATTTATATGATAGAAATAGTATCCAAGAAAATATTATAAAAGGTTCAATTTCTAAATTTGNTGGAAAGAGTATAATTATAGGTATTAGGTTAGCAGAATATTTAGGGATTAATTTAAATGATAATGTAAATATATTAACTACTACTTTCAATGATACACCTTTTGGTAACATACCTATTAACGATAATTTCAAAGTAGTGGGAATTTTTGATGTTGGGATGTATGAGTTTGATAGAACGGTAGCATTTATGCCACGAATAGAATCAATTAATCTAAACAATGCTACAAAGAAAGTAAGTCAATTAGAAGTGTTTTTTAATAATAGACAAAACTTAGATACAACTACTACAAAGATATTATCATTATTAGATAATGAAGGAAGAGTTTATAATTGGAAAACTATACATAGAGAATTATTTAATGCTTTAAAAATAGAAAAGAAAGTTATGTTTTTGATTTTATCTCTTATTATTTTTGTTGCTGCCTTTAATCTTATTTCTAATATTATAATGATTGTCAAAGATAAGGAGAGAGGTATTGGTATATTGAGATCGTTGGGAGCCACTAAACGTCAAATTCTTAGAATTTTTATTATAATAGGTTCTCTTGTAGGTGTTTTTGGAACAGCAATAGGAGCAATTCTAGGATTGGTTGTTAGCAAAAATATAGCTAAGATACAATATTTTTTAGAAAATCTTTTTGATAGTCAGTTATTTTCACCAAAAATTTATTTTTTCGATACAATACCTTCAGATATTAAGNATGATGAAGTTTTTTTAATAATTTTTGTTTCTTTTGTACTATCTGTGCTTTCTACAATTTATCCCGCTTGGAAAGCAACAAAAATAGAACCTGCGAATATACTAAAACATGAGTGAAATCCTCAAATTAAAAAGCATAACACAGTATTTTTTTCAGGGTGAAAATAAAATTGTAGTGTTAGA
This sequence comes from Rickettsiales bacterium, assembly GCA_002720125.1. Lineage (GTDB taxonomy): Bacteria > Pseudomonadota > Alphaproteobacteria > TMED109 > TMED109. The sequence goes on from PBGQ01000011.1 coordinate 7,907, forward strand.
TAAGATAAATTTGGAAATTGAAAGCACAGATAAAATTGCTATTATAGGGTCTTCAGNNTCAGGAAAGTCAAGCCTACTAAATATTTCAAGTTTAATGCAATCTCCTAAAGCAGGAGATATAAGTATTTTAGGAAAAAATATCTTAGGTATGTCTGACAATGAAAAATCATATATCAGAAAAACAAGTATTGGTTATCTGCATCAGAGGAATCCTCTACTATCTGAGTTTAGTGCATATGAAAATATCTATATTTCTTTACTGTTAAATAACTTTAATAAAAGATACGCTAGAGAAAAAACTTATGATCTATTATCTAGTGTCGGTATGAAACATAGGGCATATCATATGCCATCAAGCTTATCAGGAGGAGAACAGCAAAGAGTTGCTATGGCAAGAGCCTTAAGTAATAGTCCAGAGATATTAATAGCTGATGAGCCTACAGGAAATTTAGACAATACTAATAGTGTCAAAATAATTAATGAATTAATAAAATTATCCAATGAAAATGGTACTGCATTACTGTTGGCAACTCATGATGATTTAGTAGCAGATAGAATGGATACGGTTTATAGGATAACAGAAGGAAATTTAGTAAAAATTAAATGAATAAAAATGATAACCATTTCGTGCATCTTAAAAGCAGGTCACACTATTCTATTTTAGAAGGTTCTATAAAGATAGAAAGTTTGGTTAATAGAGCTTCTTCTTATGATATGCCAGCTTTAGCTTTAACTGATAATTGTAATTTGTTTGGTGCCATGGAATTTACTAAATCTTGTATCAAAAAAGGAATTCAGCCTATCATAGGTTGCAATATAGCTTTATCTTTTACAGATGATATTTCATCTAAAAGCATTAGTAATGAAATAACTTTATATGTAGCTGACTCTTTTGGCTGGAAAAACTTATCTAAATTAGTAAGTAATGCCTACCTTAATTTAAAAATGTTTAAAAATAGATGTATTACATTAAATGAATTAGTTGATAACAACAAAGGATTACTGGTTCTGTATAATGACATAGCTTCTAAAAATATAATGGAAGATATTTGCTCAAGTAAAGAATACAAGCTTATTAAAATATTGTATGAAACTTTTAAAGATAGGCTCTACCTGGACTTGTTTAGAGAAAACCAAGTTCAATCAATTAAAGAAAGAAATTTGATGAACTTATCCTATAAACTAAAAATTCCATTAATTTGTTCAAACAATATTTATTTTTTAGATCAGAGTATGTATGAAGCTCATGATTGTTTATACTGCATATACCAATCAACAAATATTGCAAATCTAGATAGAAAAAAAATTAATAAGGAAAGTTATTTTAAAGATGCTGAGGAAATGATAACACTTTTCAAGGACGTGCCTGAGGCCATAGAAAATACAATAAATTTTCCAAAAAGATGTTCTTTTTTACTTCAAGACTGCTTACCTAAATTACCAAATATTAGTGCTGAAAAAGATAAGAGTGAAGAGTCAATTTTGAAAGATAAAGCACTAAAAGGATTAAGAAAAAGATTAACACAAGACTTTGAATTAGAAACAATTGAAGAAAGTAAAATAGAACAAAAATTTGCTAATTATTTTGAGAGACTAGAATATGAAATACAAGTTATATGTTCTATGGGGTATGCTGGCTATTTTTTAATAGTAAGTGATTTTATAATATGGTCAAAAAATCAATCTATACCGGTTGGTCCAGGAAGAGGTTCTGGTGCTGGATCTATAGTTGCCTGGTCTCTGCTTATTACAAACCTAGACCCAATTAAATATGGTTTATTATTTGAAAGGTTTCTAAATCCAGATAGAATATCACTGCCTGATTTTGATATAGATTTCTGTAAATATAGACGAGAAGAAGTAATTGACTATGTGAGAAATAAATATGGCAAAGAGAAAGTTGCACAAATAATAACTTTTGGTTCCTTACAACCAAGAGCTGTTTTAAAAGATGTTGGAAGAGTCCTAGGTCTAAATTATGGAAGAGTAGATAAGATAGCTAAATTAATACCAAATACTCCCGGAGTACAGCAGTCATTAAAAGACTTTTCTGATAACAACCAGAATATCAAGGACCAAATTAGAGAAGACAAAGAGATAGAAAAATTATTTGAAATTTCACTAAAACTTGAAGGGNTAAACAGGAATGCCTCTACTCATGCCGCAGGAATAGTTATATCCAACCAAGTAATATCTGATGATGTGCCACTCTACTACGATTATAGGTCTAATATTCCCGCCACGATGTTCAGTATGAAATATCTGGAACATATTGGTTTAATAAAATTTGATTTTCTAGGTTTAGAAACATTATCTGTTCTTGACTCCACTGTAAAAATGTTAAGAGAAAGGAAAATTATAGTTGATCTTGAAAGCATAGACTTAAATGATAAAAAAACTTTTGAAACTTTAGCTAGTGGTAATACTCTAGGATTGTTTCAATTAGAAAGTATTCCTATGAGAGAAGTTTTAAGGCAGCTTAAACCAGACAGGATTGAAGATATAATTGCTGTTGTTGCTTTATATCGACCTGGTCCTATGGAGAATATTCCATCTTATATCGCGAGAAAACACAATCATAAGCTAACTTCTTATCCACACCCTTTGTTAGAAAATGTCTTGAAAGAAACATACGGTATTATGATTTACCAAGAACAAGTGATGGAAGCTGCAAAAATAGTAGCAGGTTTTTCTCTAGCTAAAGCTGATTTGTTAAGAAGAGCCATGGGTAAGAAAATTAAATCAGAAATGAAGGATCTCAAGGATAGCTTTATTNTAGGATGTAAGAAAAATGATATTAAAGAAAAAGATGCCAATAAAATATTCAAAGACATTGAAAAATTTGCTGGTTATGGGTTTAATAAAAGTCATGCTGCTGCTTATGCAGTAATATCATATCAAACTGCTTGGTGTAAAACTAACTATCCTGCTGAGTTTTTAACATCTTTGCTTAACAGCGAAATAGGAAACTCATCAGAAAAATTAAGTTACATTAAATCAGAATTAGATAGATATAAGATTAAATTTTATAAATCAGATATCAACAAGTCTTCCGCATTATTTTCAGTTGAAAAAAATAAAGGAGAAATTGGTGTAAGGAGTGGTTTGGCTAACATAAAGAATATAGGAGTAGAATTAGCTAATCAAATAGTAAAAGAAAGAGAAAAATCAGGAAAGTATACTTCTATAATAAATTTTGTTTCGCGCCTTGAGTCACATCTTAATAATAAGAGACAGTTGGAGTTCCTGGCAATGGCTGGTGTATTTGATGAATTTGAAAAGAATAGAGCAATAATATATGATTCAGCTTCTAATCTTTTAATGATATCTCAAACCATTAACAAAGATATTAGGTCCGACCAAAAGAGTCTTTTTAATGATAAACCAAATGAAAAAGAATTCTATCATCTATTTAAAAAATGCGAAAAATGGCCTGCCAACATATTATATTTAANTGAATATATTGCTCTAGGGTTTTTTNCCTCAGGCACACCTTTAGAAGAAGAATATAATTTTTTTCGAAGCTTTAATTTATCAAATTCACAAGATGTTTTAGATAATAGGATAAATGGTAAGACTTTTGAAATTTTAGGCTTTTTGGTTAAATATGAAGAAAGATTAATAGGACATTCTAAATTATTGGATCTACATTTTATTGATAAAGCAGGTACTTTTAACGTTAGTCTTTTTAAAGATAAACTTGAAGAATTAAATATTATTCTAAAAGAGGGCATGTCTTACATTAGTATAGTTACCCACTCTATGGATAGAGAAAATAGAATGAGATTAAGACTAAAATCTCTTAANGATTGCAGAAAATTAATGAAAAATAATAATAAAAAGTCAAAAATTTTCTTAAAAGACTCTTCATCTTTATTAGAACTTAAAAACTTACTTCAGTCCTGTGAAAAAGGAGACACCAACATAATTTTAGTATGCGATAATAAAGAAATTTTTTCCGGCTATTCAATAAACTATGATGAAGAGGTGTTTTCAAAAATTAGATTTATTAATTCAATAATAGAAATAGAAAAAAATTTTTAAAATGTACTTGAAAAAAAGTCAATTGCAAGTTATTACTGATTAATTTTAGAATTTGACAAGGAGAATAATTTTGAACGTACCAGATTTTTCTATGAGACAGTTGCTCGATGCTGGTATACACTTTGGCCATCAATCTCATAGATGGAATCCTAAGATGAAGCCATACCTGTTTGGAGTAAGAAACGGTATTCATATTATTGATTTACAGCAAACTGTACCTTTACTTCACAATGCTTTAGTTTTTTTAAATGATATTGCTAGTAACGGGGGAAAAATATTATTTGTTGGGACAAAAAGACAAGCACAAGAACCAATAAAAAGTGCTGCTATTACATGTAAGCAATACTTTGTTACACATAGATGGCCTGGTGGTATGCTTACCAACTGGGAAACGATATCTAAGTCAATTAAACAATTAAAGGATTTAGAAAGTAAATTAGAAGAAAACTCCGAGGTAATTTTAAGTTTTACTAAGAAGGAAAAATTAAATTTACAAAGAAAAAAAGATAAATTAGATCTGGCTTTAGGTGGGATTAAAAGTATGGGTGGAGTACCTGATGCTATTGTGATATTTGATACCAATAAAGAAAAAAATGCTCTAGCTGAAGCAAAAATGCTAAAAATTCCTATAGTAGCTATAATTGATAGTAACTCTAATCCTGAAGGAATTGATTTTCCTATCCCTGGAAATGATGATGCTACAAGGGCAATCAACACTTTCTGTAGTCTTTTATCAGAAACAATTTCATCTGGTATGAAAAATGTTACAAACAATGATTTAGATCTCGGAGAAACTGACCAATTGATAGAAGAAAATATTAAATTAAAGGCTGATAAAAAAGACCTTGATAAAAAACAAAATAAAGAAGATAAGAGTTTAGAAAAAAAAGTCGAAATTCCTTTAGATAAATTAAAAAGCTCAGATAAAGATAAAAATATCTAGCTATATGGTTGAAATTAAATCCAGTCAAATCAAAGTTTTACGAGAAAAAACAGGTGCGGGTATAATGGATTGTAAAACAGCGCTATTGGAAAATGCAGGAGATATTGAACATGCTGCTATTTGGCTAAGAAAAAAAGGAATATCTAGTGCTAATAAAAAGTCAGCTAGAACAGCAGCTGAGGGATTAGTTGGAGTCTCTTTAAACAATAATTTAGCATGTATATTAGAGGTTAATTCAGAAACTGACTTTGTCTCTAAAAATAAAGAATTTCAATTGTTTATAAAGAATATTTTAAGTATTTTATCAAAAAAAAAGATGCAAATACATGATCTTATGAAGGAAAATTATGCAGACCAAATTTTGGTAGAAGACGCTTTAAAAGAGCTGATTGCTAAAATAGGAGAAAATATCGTCATACGAAGACTTGCATATTTATCTCTAGAAAATGATGATTGTTTTTTTGCTAGCTATATTCACAACAAAGTTGATAGCGATTTAGGAAAAATAGTAAGCCTAATAGTAGTTAAAGAGAAACAAAAGCATGAACTTTCAATTGAATTAGGTAGAAAGCTAGCTATGCATATATCAGCTATGAAACCATTATCTTTAAACAAAGAACAAATAGACCCTGATGTAATTAATAAAGAGAAGGATATAATAAAAGCTCAACTTATTGAGTCTGGAAAGCCTGATAATATGATTAGTAAAATTACAGAAGGAAAAATATCTAAATTTATATCAGAGAATACTTTGTTGGAACAAAACTGGGTTATGGATACTTCAATAAAGGTTAAGGATGTTATAAATAATTTTAATAAAGAATGCGGTGTAGAATTAAAGTTAGTTGATTTTAATTTTTTAGTTTTAGGAGAGGGTGTCGACGTGATTAATAAAGACTTCAAACAAGAAGTAGAGTCACAGCTTTGATGGTGTAAACTAAAGATAAAATAATAAATTTATGAAAAAATTATTACCCTCAAGCAATTTTAAATCCTGGAAGAGAGTAATGCTTAAGCTATCGGGAGAAGTTCTTGTAGGAAAGAAAAAATATGGAATAGACTCAGAAAAACTTTCCTCTATTGCAAAAGATATAAGTAAAGTCTATAAGCATAAAGAAATTTGCATAGTTGTAGGAGGAGGAAATATATTTAGAGGTGTTTCAGGTGCTGCTAAAGGAATAGACAGAGTTACGGCTGATGGTATGGGGATGCTAGCCACTGTAATAAATGCTTTAGCTTTACAAAATGCTATAGAAAAAAATAAAGTACCTACCAGAGTACTTTCTGCTATTCCAATGCAAACGATTTGTGAGCCATTTATAAAAAGGAGAGCAATAAGGCACTTAGAAAAAGGAAGAGTTATAATACTAGCTGCAGGAACAGGTAACCCTTACTTTTCCACAGATACAGCTGCTACTTTGAGAGCAGCGGAGATGAATTGCGATGTTATTTTTAAAGGTACTAGTGTTGATGGCGTTTATGACTCTGACCCTAAAAAAAATAAACATTCATTAAGATATAATACAATAAGTTATAAAAAAGTATTATCTGATAACTTAAAGGTTATGGACTCATCAGCTATTACATTAGCACAAGATAATAATATACCAATGGTAGTATTTTCAATCCTAGAAAATAAGGCACTTGAAAAAGTTTCAAGTGGAAAAGGATCTTTCACATTAATAAGTGAGGCATAATGAGTAGTTTTAATATTGAAGATTTAAAAAAAAGAATGAATAGCACTATTGATAATCTTAAGATTAATTATCAAGGAATAAGATCAGGAAGAGCATCTACAACTTTAGTTGATAATTTAATGGTCGATGCATACGGACAAAGTATGAAAATTAAGGACTTAGCAACCGTTAGTGTTCCAGAGGCAAGAAGTTTAAAAATTAATGTTTGGGATACCAATTTAGTTAGTTTAGTAGAAAAAGCTATTTCTAACTCTAAACTCGGACTAAATCCCCTTACAGAAGGGCAATTTATAAGAATAAACTTACCAGAATTAACGGCAGAAAGAAGGCAGGAATTTGCAAAAAATGTAAGATCTCTTGCTGAAGAAGCTAAAATTGCAATTAGAAATATTAGGCAAGATGTAATGAACAATCTAAAAAAAAATACAAGTGAAGGTTCAATTTCAGAGGATCAAATCAAAAACTATCAGGACGAAATACAAAAAGTCACAGATGAATACACTAATATTATAAATGACATTTGCAAAAATAAAGAAACCGAAATAATGCAGATTTAAAATTATTAGTAATGGTTTGCAAAAATGAAAATAGTTTAATAAATTCAGTTAAGCATATTGGTTTAATAATGGATGGAAATAGGAGGTGGGCAAAGGCTAATGGGCTAGACCTTTTTAGAGGTCATAAAAAAGGTGCAGATACGGCTAAATTAATTATTAAAACAGCAATTGAAGAAAAAATACAAAATTTGACATTATTCGCATTCTCTTCGGAAAATTGGAAAAGACCAGCAAATGAAGTTGAAGATCTAATGGAACTTCTAAAATTTTTTTTAAAAAGTGAGATAAATAGCTTAGTAAAAAATGGTATTAAATTAAAAATTCTGGGAGATATTTCTTTATTTCCTAAAGAAATTAAAGATAATCTTAACTTGGCCCTAACTAAGACAGATAAAAATAATAAACTTAATTTAATCATTGCAATCAACTACGGTTCAAGACAGGAAATAACCAATAGTATTAAAAATATTTCAAAGAAAATAATTAATAAAGATCTTAAAATTGAAGATATTAATGAAAATTTAGTTTCTAGATTTCTATATACATCAGGTATTCCGGATCCAGATCTTATTATAAGAACCGGAGGTGAAAGTAGATTAAGTAATTTTCTTTTATGGCAATCAGCATATTCAGAATTAATTTTTGTAGACAAACCTTGGCCTGAATTTAAGAAAGAAGATTTTCTATCTGCATTATATGAATTCAAGAAAAGAGAAAGAAGATTTGGAGGTTGTTAGTATAAAGGAATTATTTAAGAGAACTATTTCTTCTATATTTTTAATATCATTTGCACTTATAATAAATTACTTAGGTGGTTATTATTTCTTAACAGCTATCTTGTTAATCCTTTTAATTCTGATGTTCGAGTATTATAAATTATTTGACATTAAATATTTTGACTTTTATTTCTTTATAAATTTCTCATTTATAGCAATCTGTGTTTTGTTTACGTTTTATGATCTTCATTTTTTAATAATTATTCCTTTTTTACTAGGAATTTCAGTTTCATCCTCACATAAGTTAAATTGGAAAGTAGGACTTTCATCTTTTATTTATTTTGCTGTTCCTACTTGTTTAGCTATTTATTTGAATGTTCATGCCGACAACGGACTATTCTTGATTACCTGGCTTTTTGTAATTATTTGGTCTTCAGATATTGCTGGTTTTATAATAGGAAAAATAATAAAAGGACCGAAGTTGTTAAAATCTATTAGTCCTAATAAGACATGGTCAGGCTTTGTTTCTTCTTTAATATTTGCTGGTTTCTCAAGCGTAATATATGCTTACTTTTTTATATTAACTACGCATATATACGCATTTCTAATAGGAGCTTTTGTTTCACTCTTCTCAGTTATGGGAGATCTTTTTGAAAGCTATCTTAAAAGAATTAATAAAAAAAAGGATTCTTCTAATTTAATACCTGGCCACGGTGGACTTTTAGATAGACTTGACGGCTTTTTATTTGCTATTGTATTATTTTGGTTGATTACAAAATTTTAGGAGTGCTTGTGAAGAAGGTCACTATCTTAGGTGCAACAGGATCAGTAGGCAGGAATACTGTAGATCTTATAATTAATAGTAAAAAAAAATATCAAATAATAGCAGTTACAGGATACAATAATTATAAACTTCTTGCCAAAATTGCCATAAAATTAAATTGTAAATATGCTATTCTTGGAAATAAGAGAAATTTTAGTAAATTTAAAGTTTTACTTAAAAATTCAAGTATAATTTGCATGTGTGGTGAAGACTCTGTCGCGAAAGCAGCTAAATTTAAAACAGATATAGTCTTTTCTTGTATTGTAGGACTTGCTGGATTAAAGCCAACTCTATTTGCTATTAAAAATACAAAAATTATTGCTTTAGCTAATAAAGAGTCATTGGTTGGTGCTGGCAAAATCTTAATGAAGGACTCTATTAAATTCAACACTAGAATTATACCGTTAGACTCTGAGCACAATGCAATATTTAAAATTATTGATAAGGAAAAAATAACGAACATAAAAAATGTTATTTTAACAGCATCAGGTGGCCCATTCTGGAACAAGAAACTAAAAAATTTAAAAAAAATATCGGTTAAAGAAGCATTAAATCATCCAAAATGGAAGATGGGAAAAAAAATTAGTATTGACTCATCTACTATGATGAATAAACTTCTTGAAATCATAGAAGCTTCTGTACTTTTTAATTTAGATCTTAAGCAAATTAAGATACTTATTCACCCAGTCTCTTTAATTCATGGAATAGTTAATTATATAGATGGAACTTCATTTTTAGTTGCTAGTAAACCTGATATGAAAATTCCAATCAACTATGCTTTAAATTGGCCAGAAAAAGAAGACATAGGATTTTCAAACCTTAATTTACTTAGAATTAAGCAGCTTAAGTTCTTTAAAGCAGATAATAAAAAGTTTCCTGCCTTGAATTTAATTGACCATTTAAAAGAAAAAAAATACTTTCATAGTAGAGCTGTAGTTATAAATGCAGCAAACGAAGTAGCAGTAGAAAGCTTTTTAAATAACAAAATAGGCTACTTTGATATTGTAAATATTACATCTAAGATAGTAAAAAAATATAAACATAAGAATATAAGTTCTTATGATGATATAATGTTAATAGACAGAGATACTAGAAGGCTTAGTAAAGAACTAATAAATGGATTAAGTGGGTAGCATGAGTTTTTTTTTGGATTTTATTAATTTTTCAGAATACATATTCTGGTTTGTGTTAGTATTTTCACTTATTGTATTCGTACATGAATATGGGCATTATTATGTAGCTAAGTTCAATGACGTAAGCATTGAAAAATTTTCTATAGGTTTTGGACCTGCATTAATAAGTAAAAAAGATAAAAATGGAACAATATGGCAGATTTCTATTATTCCTCTAGGCGGTTATGTTAAGTTTTGTGGTGAAATGTATCATTCAGAAGAAACTAAGAGTGTTGATAAAGCAGATAAACGTTTATTCTTCAACAAAAGCTCTTTACAAAAAGCAAGCATTGTTTTAGCTGGTCCCATTGCTAATTTTATACTTGGTATTTTTATTTTTATATTTATTTATAGTTTTTATGGAAAAAATTATACTGAACCAGTAATTGGTAATATTGAATTAGATAGCCCTGCATCAAAGAGTAATTTAAAAATGGGAGATAAAATTTTACAAATTAATGGACAAAAGATAGATTCTTATGACCAGATTTATGAAATTTTAGATAAAGAACTTCTTAAAGAAATTGAAATTTACATTAAACGTAAAAACGATGTTTTATCATATTTATTGGTTCCTGACCATAAAGAGATTAAAACCTTTATAGGCAGCACTAGAGAAGTAAATTATTTAGGAATTAGCCCGCTTATAAAGCCTATTATAGGAAAAACTATTAAAAACTCCGCAGCAGATGAGGCAGGTCTTAAGAAAAATGATGTTGTATTAAAAATAGATGAACTAAGAGTATTTGATATCAGACAAATAATTGAAGTGATAAAAAAAAGTCCAAATAGAAAACTAAATATTACTATTAAAAGAGGAGAAAAAACTCTATATAGGGTTATCACACCTAGAGTTGCTTTTGATAATAATGGAATGGAGATAGGAATAATAGGAGTAACTTTCGCTAAAGAAAGAATAAAATTAAATTTTATAGATGCAGTAAAATATTCTATTGTTAGTTTCATTGATGTTACAAAAAAAACAATAATAGCATTCGGAGAGATAATATTCGGTAAAAGAGACCATTGTGAAGTGGGCGGTCCTATTTTAATAGCTAAGGTATCAAATGACGTTGCTAACACAGATTTAATCTCTTTTGCTGGATTAATTGCTTTAATATCAATAAATCTTGGTATAATAAATTTATTTCCTTTTCCATTACTAGACGGAGGTCATTTTTTTACATTTATGGTAGAATATTTAAGAGGTCAAAGAGTGCATTACAAAATATACCAGTATATTCAATATATAGGAGTTTTATTGATTGGATCACTAATGCTGTTTTCTATAATTAATGACATCTATTGTAGAGTTCTTAATTAGTATGTTCTATTTAATCAAAGTCTTACTATTTTCATATTTTTTATTTATTGGTACATTAATAGCAGAAAACGTAAAGAACATTAAAATTATCGGCAATCAGAGAATAGATGATGATACTATTCTCACTTATCTCAATATAAAGAAAAATCAACTTATTAAAGAAGAAGATCTTAACTCTTTATTTAAAGATTTATTCTCTACAGAATTATTTTCTGAAATTATTTTTAAATTAAAAACTAATACACTAATAATTGAGGTTAAGGAAAACCCCATTGTAAACAGAGTTGCATTAGAAGGAAATCGACATCTTAAAGATGATGAGTTGTTGCCTGAGATTTATATCAAACCAAGAGATGTTTTTACTAAAAATAAAGTTAAAGAAAACTTGCAGAGAATACTCTCCCTATACAGGTCAAGTGGAAGGTATGCTGCTATTATTGAGCCAAAAATTATTTATTTAGAACAAAATAGAGTAGATGTAGTGTTTGAAATAAACGAGGGACCCGCATCGAAAATTCAAAGTATAAAGTTTCTAGGTAATCAATTCTTCTCTGATAGAAAATTAAAATCAGAGGTAATGGTATCGGAAAGCAGATGGTGGAAAATCCTTTCCTCGGGAGGAAAGTATGATCCTGATATACTTAATTTTGATAAAGAGAACTTAAGAAAGTTTTATGCTAACGAAGGATTTGTAGATGCTGATATTAGTTTAGCAAAAGGAGAATTAAATTTAGAAAGAGAACTTTTTTTCATAACATTTGTAATTTCTGAAGGAGAAAGATACAAATTTGGCAACATTGGTGCCACGATTAAAACAAAAGGAGTCAATAAAGAAACTATAAAAAATGCAATAAAAATTTCAAAGGGAGATTGGTTTAGCGCTCAAAGGTTAGATGATACTGTCATTAAAATCACAGAAGATATAATGACGGAAGGGCAGCCATTTATTTCAGTAATCCCTAGACTAGAGAGAACAGAAGAAAATATAGTAAATGTAAATTTTGAAATTAGTCCAGCTCCAAAAAAGTATATTAATAGAATAATTGTTTCTGGTAATACCCGTACTTTAGATAAAGTTATTAGAAGAAAACTAAGATTTGCTGAAGGCGATGCTTTCAATAGAGGATTAATAAGAAGATCTAAGACACTTGTAACAAATTTAGGACATTTTGCATCTGTTAATATAATAGATAAGGAGAGCGATGAGGAGTTTAATGCCGTGGATTTAGAAATTCAAGTTCAAGAACAAAGTACGGGTAGCTTTTCTATTGGAGGTGGTTTTTCTTCAGCAAACGGTGCGCAGGCACAAATAGGCCTTTCTGAAAACAACTTGATGGGAAAAAGTCAAAGACTGAAATTTGAATTACTTACAAGTGAAAGAGAGAATAGAGCTGATTTTTCTTTTACAGAGACATTCTTTTTAGGAAGAGATATAGCATTTACATCAGATATTTATACTACAGTACAAGAATTTTTAGAAAGTAAATACGATAATGAAAAAGACGGTTTTGGTACCTCAATCAGCTATAATAATGGAGAATATGGCAGACAAACCATTGGTTATAGATTGGAAAAAAGAAATATAATAGCATATACAGGTGCATCATCATCAGTGATTTCCGAGTCTGGTAGGACAATTTTGTCTATAATTAACCTAGGTAATACTTATGATAAAACAGATAACCGAATTGATCCTACAGATGGATGGTTTGTTTCAAATAATATAGGTTTAGCAGGAGTAGGCGGTGATAAACAATACTTAAAAATAACGGCTAAAGCTGCGAATTTCAAAAAATTATATCAAGAAAAGTATATTTTTTCATTATCTGGAAATATAGGCTATGTATTGGGTTTAAACCAAGATATAGAAATTTCAGATAGATTTTTTATAGGCAATAATTCATTTGTAGGTTTTCAAAACGCAGGTATTGGTCCTAGAGACAAAAATACTGACGACTCTTTAGGAGGAAACTTTTATTATACAACGACACCCGAACTCAAATTTGGATTAGGATTACCTAAAGAACTTGGTATAAAAGCGAGAGTTTTTTCTACAATAGGTACTCTCTCTACAATTGACACAGACATCAGTAATTACTATGATAATTACAGTTTAAGAGTAACTGCTGGAACAGGAGTACTTTGGCAATCGCCTTTTGGTCCAATCAGATTAGATTATAGTTACGCATTATTAAAGGAAGATTATGATAAAACAGAGACATTTAGTTTTAACGTTGGCAGTTTATTCTAAGATTATTTTTAGTACCATATTATTTTCTCATTTCTTCATTGCGTATCAAATTTCTATAGCATTTAGTCAAGAAGAAGAGACAAAAAATCAAACTAAAATAGTTGACAGTATTAAAAACTTTCCAGCTGTGGTAATTGATATGAAAAGAGTTTTATCAAAATCTGATGCCTGGAAAAAATTACAGAAAGATATGCAAAAGATAGAATCAGATTTAAAAACTGATATTGAAAAAGAAGAAAAAGATTTAAAAAAAGAACAAGAAAACCTAGTTGCACAAAAATCAGTCTTATCAGAAGAACAATTTAAAGAAAAACAAGATGTATTTAGAGGTAAAGTAAATAAAACACAAACCAAAATAGAAGGTATCAGAAGAGAACTTGAGTCAACTATGGCAAAAGGTATGCAAATTATACAAAATGAAGCAATAAGACACTTAAAGGAAATTTCTGCTAAAGAGGGATATCTATTAGTCTTTGATGCTGCCTCAACTGTTATAGCTGCAGATAAAATAAATATTTCGGATCTTGTAGCCAGTAGACTTAATGAGACCCTTCCTTCTATAAAAATAGATAGAAAAAAAGATAAACAAGGTGATAAATAATATATTATCTAAACCAAAAGGACCATTTTCTGCTGAAGAATTAAGTAAAATATCAGATAGTACTATTATAGGTAATAAGGATACTTTTATTAGCAATATAAGTTCCCTAAAAGATGCTACAAAAGGAGAAATAACTTTTGTAGATAATCCAAAATATATTAAGCAAATTTTGAAAACAAAAGCTAGTGGATTAATAATCTCTGACGAGTACATCAGTAAAATCCCAAAACTAGATATATTATTTGTTTCTAAAAATCCTTATCTTAGCTACGCAAAAGTAGTAGAAAAATTTTATCCCTTAAATAAAGATTATTCATATACTGAATGTAAAAATAAAAATATTAGTAACAAAAGTAAATTATCAGATAACTGTACTATTTATAATAATGTTACTATCAAGGCCAACTCAATTATCAGTGCTAATAGTAGTATTGGACCAAATGTATTTATTGGAAAAAATTGTTANGTTGGAAGAAATGTTAGCATATCTAATTCCTACCTAGAAGATAACATAGTTATTCAGGATGGTTCTGTAATAGGACAAGATGGTTTTGGCTATGCTTATGATAATAATAAATATATTAAAATACCACAAATTGGCATTGTTAAAATTGGATGCAATGTTGAAATAGGATGTAATTGTACTGTTGATAGAGGTTCTTTAAAATATACTGAAATCAGAGAAGGTGTTAAAATAGATAATTTAGTACATATAGCACACAATGTAGTAATTAAGGAAAACACAGTAATAGCTGGACAAACTGGTATAGCAGGAAGTGCTATAATAGGTAGAAATGTAATGATAGGAGGGCAAGTAGGAATAGCAGGCCACATAAAAGTAGGTAACAATGTAAAAATTGGAGCACAAGCAGGAGTAACTAAAAATATAGACGATGGGAAGAGTGTAAGTGGAACGCCTGCTGTAGATTTGAATCTCTATCTAAAAAAGTCTATTATTTTAAATAAAATGGTAAAAAAATAATGAGTCAAATTATAGATATAGAAAAAATTATAGAAATGATGCCACACCGTTATCCATTTTTGCTAATTGATAGACTTATAAAAGTTGAAAAAGATGAATTTGCAATAGGGCTTAAAAACGTAACAATTAATGAACCTTTCTTTCTTGGTCACTTTCCAGGAAAAAAAGTAATGCCTGGAGTTCTAATTATNGAAAGTATGGCCCAAACGTCAGGTGCTCTTGTAGTCTGTTCTTATGGAAAAGAAGCTATGGGAAAACTAGTATATTTTATGAGTATAGATAAAGCTAGGTTTCGAAAGTTAGTTATTCCAGGAGACCAGTTATTAGTAGAAGTAAATAAAAAACANTCTAGAAAATCTGTTTGGAAGTTTGATTGTATTGCAAAGGTTGATGAACAAATTGTTGCCGANGCTACGATTACTGCCATGATAGTAGAAAATGATGACTAATATTCATTCCACGGCAATTGTTTCTAAAGAAGCAGTAATCACAAATAGTTCTTATATAGGACCCTACTGTATAGTAGGAAAAGATGTAAAGTTAGGGAAAAATACAAGACTTATTTCTAATGTTACAATAGATGGTTTTACAACTATAGGCGATGACTGTGAGTTCTTTCCCTACAGCACAATTGGAACTAGTCCACAGGATTTAAAATTTAATGGTGAAAAATCTTACCTAAATATAGGAAATAATAATATTTTTAGGGAATACGTAACAATCAACCCAGGAACAAAAGGGGGAGGACTAATTACATCTATAGGAGATAATTGCTTGTTTATGGTTAGTAGTCACATAGCTCATGACTGTAGGATAGGTAATAATGTTATTCTAGTTAATAATGCATCACTCGCAGGACATGTTATTATAGAAGATTATGCAATATTAGGAGCCTTTTCAGGTGTACATCAGTTTTGTAGAATTGGAAAGCATTCTATGACAGGCGCCATGTCAGGTATAGATAGCGATGTTATTCCATATGGAACAGTATTAGGTAATAGAGCATATCTATCTGGTCTAAATATAATTGGATTGAAAAGAAGAGGTTTTTCAAAACAAATTATTCAAGAATTAAGAAAGGCATATGGTTTATTATTTTTTACTCAAGATGGAACTATATCAGACAGAATTAAGGAAGTATCTGAGGACTTTTCAAAAAATGAACCTGTAATGGAAGTAGTTAACTTTTTAACCAAAGAGAAGTCTAGGTCTATTTGTAAACCAAAAAATGTTGGATAAATCAAAGAAAATAGCTTTAGTATTAGGTGGAGGTTACTTAACAGAACTATTAATTAAGGAGTGTAAGAAAAAAAATCTAGATTTTTTTATTATAGGTGTAAAAGAATATTATATAGAGTCTTATAAGAGTCCTGCTGATTATACTATAAGCTATAATAGTCTTGGCAGTATATTTAAGATACTGATGCTTAAAAAAATTAAGAATATAATATTTTTAGGCAATGTAAAAAAAGTTTCACTTTTTAGGTTAAGACCAAATCTTATGACTTTCTATTACATTTTAAAATTAATTTTCTCTTATCACAAAGGAGACGACTATTTACTTAGGAAAATAATAACTATATTTCACAAAAAAGGATTTAATATAATAGACTCAAGGGATTTACTTCATAAATATCTAGCTACAGATAAAAAAAATAACTTAGAGAAGCATTCAAAAATTATTTCAAAAGAAACCATTTATAAATATTTTGAATTAGCAAAAGAATTTGGTAAAAAAGATCAAGGACAAACAATAATAGTTAGTAATAATAAGGTAGTACTAAGTGAAGATAGAGATGGTACAGATAAAATGATTGAAAGATATAATTGTAAAAAATCCAGGTACCATAGTTTTCTTGTAAAAGTTTCAAAACCAGATCAAGAGCTTAAAATTGATCTTCCAACAATAGGTCCGTCAACTATTCATAAAATAATTGATTCTGGAATCAAAGGAATAATTCTAGAAAAAGAAAAGACATATATTTCAGATATAGATGTTACATATGATCTAATTATGAAAAATAACTTATTGTACTATGCTATCTAAGAAAAAAAATAAAAAGATTTTTATTATTGCAGGCGAAATATCTGGAGACAACATTGCTTATAGTATACTTCGTGACATTAAAAAAAAAAATAATATTGAAGTCCATGGAATTGGAGGAGAAGCTTTAAATAAAATAGGTGTCAAATCAATATTTTCAATTCAAAGAATTGCCGTAATGGGTTTAATTGAGATTTTACCAAAAATACCATCTTTAATTCTTCTCATTAGAAAAACTGTTAATGATATCAAAAGATATAAGCCTGATCTTTTAATTACAGTTGACTCTCCTGACTTCTGTTTCAGAGTTTTAAAAAAGATTAAGAAAATGAATCCAAAACAAAAGGTTCTTCATATAGTTGCACCTTCAGTGTGGGCATGGAAATCTTCAAGAGCAAAAAAAATATCAGAATTTNTTGATCATCTTTTTGTTTTATATCCTTTTGAAAGCAAATACTTTATTCCTTATAAAATTAATACAAAATTCATAGGACATCCCTTATTTACAAAAAAATTAAATAAAAAACCATTGTGTTCTAATAACATTAAAAAAAAAATAATATCTATTTATCCTGGAAGTAGAGAAAAGGAAATTAAAAACCATCTTGCAAAAATATTAAACTTTTTAAACAAAATAGATAATTTAGATAATTATGATTTTAATATTATAGCAGTTGACCATTTAATGAGTTTAATAAAAAAAATATGCAAATCCGAGTCTTATATTACCAATCTTAAAATTTTAANAGCAAGTAAATATAAAAGAGAATCTTTTCAGACAAGCTATCTTGCTATAGCTGTATCAGGTACTATAGTTCTTGAGTTAGCTATGCACCTAGTCCCAGTTATTTGTGTATATAAACTAAATATAATTAGTTACCATATCTTAAGAAGAATAGTTAAAACTAAATATATTAGCTTAGTGAATATTATTTTAAATAAGAGACTAGTCCCTGAACTAATTCAGGATGATTTTAGCTTTACTCTTTTTCAAAAAGAATTCATTTCACTTATACAAAACAAAGATACATACAATAAACAGAAAAAACAATTCCTCTTGTTAAGAAGAAAAATTCTTTATAGGCCACATGTAGTTTTAAATGAAATTAGGAAGATAATATAAATTAATCTGATTTTCTTTGTGTCTTTCCGGTATATAATTGTCTTGGCCTCCCTATTTTTATATTTTCGTCAGAGACCATTTCATTCCAATGTGAGACCCAGCCTACTGTTCTAGCTACTGCAAATATAACAGTAAANAATGATATAGGAAAACCCATCGCTTTTAAAATTACACCAGAGTAGAAGTCAACATTAGGATAGAGTTTTTTTTCTATAAAATAACTATCATTCAGAGCTACATATTCTAATTCTTTTGCTAAGTCAAATAATCTATTTTCAAGTTTATGTTCTTCATTAAGTACCTTGTCTGCTATTTCTTGTAAAACTTTTGCTCTAGGATCATAATTTTTATAAACTCTGTGACCAAAACCCATTAATCTAAAAGGATCTTTTTTATCTTTTGCTTTTTCTATAAATAATTTTATATTTTTTACATTATTTATTTCATCAAGCATTTTAATAACGGCCTCATTTGCACCACCATGAGAAGGGCCCCAAAGAGACGCTATTCCCGCAGCTATACATGCGAAAGGATTAGCTCCTGAAGAACCAGCTAATCTAACTGTAGACGTAGATGCATTTTGTNCATGGTCTGCATGTAGTATTAAAATTTTATCAAGTGCATCAGAAAAAACTGGATTTATTTCAAAGTCCTCTGCTGGAACGGAGAATAACATATGAAGAAAGTTTTCAGAATAATTAAGTCTATTTCTAGGGTAGACAAAGGGTTGTCCTATAGAATATTTGTATGCCATTGATGCAATAGTTGGCATTTTAGCTATCAATCTATGAGAAGCAATTTTTCTTTGTTCTTTATTATTTATATCAGTGCTATCATGATAAAAGGCTGCCATCGCACCTACAACTCCACACAAAATAGCCATAGGATGAGCATTATCCCTAAAACCTCTGTAAAAATTTGAGATTTGTTCATTTAACATTGTGTGGGTAGTTATAGCATTTAAAAAGTCATTTTTATTTTTATCATTTGGTAAGTCTCCATATAAAAGAAGATAGGCTGTCTCTAAGAAATTAGCATTTTTTGCTAAATATTCAATGCTGTAGCCTCTATGAAGTAGTATACCATTGTCTCCATCTATAAATGTAATTTCAGATTGGCAACTACCTGTAGATGTAAATCCTGGGTCGTAAGTAAACATACCAGTGTTTCTATATAAGGTCGTTATATCAATTACGTCCGGTCCCATACTTCCTGAAATTATAGGTAGTTCTATAGATTTATTGTCTGGGAGTAATATTTTAGCCTTTTTATTATTATTAACCATAAATAATTATACTAAATTCTTTAAGTTAAAAAAGACTTTTTTAACCTACACATTACCTCACTTCTTCCTAAATATTCAAGTATTTTAAATATATTTGGAGAATATTTTTGTCCAGTTAAAGATGCCCGAATAGGAGCAGCAATATCATATATCTTACTTTTGTTATTTCTAGAGCACTCTTTAATTTTATTACTAATTTCTTCAGACACCCAATTATTAATATTCTCTAACTCTTTTACTACATTTTTAAGCAATTTAATATTAGCATGCTTTATTATTTCTTCTGCTTCTTTAGTAATTATATATCTGTTATTAAGCATATATTTTAATCCACACTCTAAATCAGAGATTCTTTGAGCTCTCTCCTTAAATAAATCTATGATTTTACTAATTTCGTCACCGTATTCTAAATTCTTTAAAGTTTTTTTAAGCAATGGCTGTTTGATTAAATCATTCCAAGACATTTTTCTTATATAATAAGAATTTAAATAGTTTAGTTTGTCCATATCAAATTTAGCTTGTGATTTTCCAATTCCTTTTATATAGAACAACTTTCTAGCTTCATCTAATGAAAAAATTTCTTTATCTTTGTAACCCCATCCTAACCTTAATAAATAATTATTAAATGCTTCAGATATAAAGTTTTCATCTCTGTAGGATAATACACTTAGTGCACCATCTCTCTTAGATAATTTATTTCCTTCTTTACTGTGGATTAATGGTATATGACTATATTCTGGTTTTTTCCAACCTAACAAATCATACAATATTATTTGTTTAAAGGTATTGGTTAAGTGGTCATCTCCTCTTATTACATCTGTAATTCCCATTAATTTATCGTCTGCAACGACTGATAACATATAAGTAGGTGTTTTATCCGTTCTCAATATTATAAAATCGTCTAACTCATTATTATTTATTACTATTCTTCCTAATATTTTATCATTTAATACGGTTTCTTTATTTAGTGGAATTTTAATCCTAATTACATAAGGCTTATTGATTTCTCCTTTATAGTCTCTCCATTTCCGATCATATTTTTATGCCTTTTTTTCCTTTTTAGCTTTATCCCTAGCTTCTTCTATTTCATCTTTTGTGCAGTAACACCTATAAGCATTACTTTCAGAGAGGAGTTTTTCAGCCAATTCTATGTGATTATATATATTTTGGCTTTGATAGACAACCTCGCCGTCCCACTTCAATCCCAACCATAGTAACCCTTGGCGTATTTCATCAGTATATGATCTTTTAGATCTAACTTTGTCTGTATCTTCAATCCTAAGTTTAAATAATCCATTATGTTTTCTGGCATACAACCAATTGAAGAGAGCAGTCCTAGCTCCTCCTAAGTGAAGCGCGCCTGTCGGAGAAGGAGCAAATCTAGTTATAACTTTATTCAATTTATTTAATAGTTTCTTATGATACCAACTAGTTTACCTTGTATTTCCACTCTGCCCAAGCCAAAAATTCTGGTTTCAAATTTTTTATTAGCTGGTTCTAGTGCAATTGAGTTAGTTTTTCTTCTTATTCTTTTCAATGTAGCCTCTTGCCCATCTATCAATGCGACAACAATATCCCCATTATTTACTTCACTAGTTTTTTCTAATATTGCTAAATCTCCGTCAAGTATACCAGCATCTATCATAGAGGTACCTGAGACTTTTAGGGCATAGTGTTGATTGTTATTTTTAATCATATGGTCAGGGATATTTAAATAACCTTCTGAATGCTGAATTGCTTCTATGGGAGTTCCTGCTGCTATTTTCCCATAAATATTTATTCTTACCTTATTTTCTTTTAGAACATGTAATTTATTGTCGGTACGATTTTCTTTTTCATTATTAATTATTTGAATTGCTCTAGCTTTATTATGCATTCTTTTAATAAATCCTCTTTCTTCTAAAGCTTTAATGAGTCTGTGAATGCCAGATTTAGAATTTAAACCTAAGGCTAATTTCATTTCTTCATATGATGGAGAAACATTGCTTTTTTCAAGTGTTTTTTTAAGATAGTTAAATAAATTTAATTGTTTTTGTGTAAGCATGACTAATGTTTTTATTTTGTTCTACTTTAGTTCATGTTATGTGTCAAGTAATATTTATTGATAAATCAATATCTTAACTTTTTCTCCTTTTCTGATAATTCTTTCTTTTGCCTTAATTATTACTATACAATTTGATAAAGATAAATTTTTCATTAAAGAGCTATCTTGGTCTTTTAAAACAGTTACATAAATATTATTCTTTTCAATATTATATATTGCACGTAAATAAGACTCTCTTGTACTGTATTCATCTATATTATTTTTAAGAGTTGCCTCCATTTGTTTTACATTTGATGAACTATTATTTAATCTATTGATTGCAATTAATACAAAAACTACAAAACAGATATAGCTAGAAACAGGATTTCCTGGTAGTGAGAAAACAGGTATATTTTTTAAAAGGCCAAACATTAGAGGTTTTCCAGGCTTTATTTTTACCTTCCAAAATTTAATTTTTAATCCTGCATTTAATAGACTCTGTTTTACTAAATCTTTTTTACCTACAGATATTCCCCCCGTTGTAATTACTAAATCAGCACCTTTGATATTAGTAAAATTTTTATTAAGGTCATAGAGGTTATCTTTGATTATTTTTATTTCTTTGCATACACAACCTTCTTTCAAAATAAGTTCTTTAAGCATGTATAAAGATGATGCAAAAATCTGCCCCTCTTTTAATTTATTTCCGTGCTCAATTATTTCGTCTCCTGTAGAAAAAATAATAACTTTTGGTTTTTTTTTAACATTTATAAATTTATTTCCCGAAGAAACTAAAAGACCTAAATCTCTTTCTGAAATAAAGTGATTTTTATTTAATATAATTTCTCCTTTTTTAAAATCTCTTCCTTCTTTTCTTACATATTGATTTTTCTTTATATTCCCTTTGAAGCTAACTAAACCACCTTTTAATACTTTTGCATTTTCTTGAATAATTATAGTATCTGCCTTTTTAGGTAATTTTCCACCTGTGAAAATACGAATTGTTTCAAATTCTTTCATATTTATATCATGACGACTTCCAGCAAACACTTCCTCTTTAACACTATATTTAGTCTTATTTGAGGATTTACTAGAAAATTTTATTGCATATCCATCCATTGCTGACATGCTAAATGGAGGATTGTTGACCTTTGCTTTAACTTCTTTAGAAGTATATCTTCCCATAGAAGACAGGATGTTTATTTTTTCATTTCCTATTGTTTTAACAGAACTTTTAATTATTTCTATTGCCTTACATACATCAATCATTTTTTAATATACGTACCTGACTTTCCGCCACTTTTTTTTAACAAACATACTGAACTTATACTTATGGCTTTATCAACTGACTTACACATGTCATAAATCGTTAGAGCCGATAAAGTAACAGCTGTCATAGCTTCCATTTCTATGCCTGTTTTGTCATTAGTCTTACATTTTGCTATTATCTCTAAAAAGTTATTTTTAGTATCAAATTCAAATTCAATTCCAATAGATTG
>PBGQ01000012.1 GCA_002720125.1 Rickettsiales bacterium
AGATAAAATAAGTCAACCCAAGAAAGGCGAGTTGAAGTTAATAGAAAATATTTTGTTAAAACAAATAGACTCTAAATGGACAAGACCGCCTGGAATAAAAGCTTCTGATGAAATATCAATAAAAGTAGTAATTTCGTTAGATATTCAAGGAGAAGTAATCAATTTAAGTGTAAGCAAAGCAACGTTGAGAGCATTAGAACAAAATACGACATTACAGCCGTATCTCGACTCTGCAATTAGAGCTATAAAAAAATCTTCTCCATTTGAAGGTTTGAAAAAAGATCGTTATAGTATATGGAAAGAAGTAATCATTAATTTTAAACCAAGAGAAACAAGATAGATGTATCTTAATAAAATTTTATTATTATTATTTTTCATTTCTAATCTAAACAGCAAGCCTTTAGAAATTAATGTTACAGACGGAAAAATTGAACCTATACCAATAGCCGTCACAAAATTTAATTATTCTGACGCTAAAGAAAAAGAATTAAGTAATAAAATTTTTGAAATAATTCAATCTAATTTACTAAATTCAGGTTTATTTAATTCGATATCTAACAAAGCCTTTTTACAAGATGAAAAAGAAGTTTTTGTACAACCTTTATTTAAAGATTGGAGCTTAATTGATGCTAATCTAATTGTAAGCGGAGAAATAAGAAATGAAAAAAATATGATAACAATAAGACTAAAATTATGGGATGTTTACAGAGAGAAACTTATACTTAGTAAAAGAATTTCTAATATAAATGATAAGAGATGGCGTCTTTTAGCGCATTTAGTATCTAATATGATTTACGAAAGAGTAACAGGAGAGCAAGGGTATTTTGATACAAAAATAGTTTATATTGCCGAAGAAGGGTCCTTCGATCGTAAGAAGAAAAGGATCGCTATAATGGATTATGATGGAAACAATCATAGGTTTTTAACTGATGGTCAAAACTTAGTTTTAACACCTAGATTTTCTCCTGATAGAAAAAATATAGTATATTTATCTTATGATAATAACAAACCTAATGTATATCTTATGGATATTCGTAGCAGAGAAAAAAAGAAAATCGGTAAATTCCAAGGAATGAGCTATGCACCACGATTTTCTCCTAAAGGAAATAAAATAATTTTTTCTTTAACGAAAAAAGGTAGTTCTAATATTTTCGTGCTAGATTTATTAAATAATAATACTTCACAATTAACTAATAATAAATATATCAATACCTCACCGTGTTTCTCGCCTGACTCAAAAAATGTAGTATTTAGCTCAGATAGAGCAGGAAAACAAAATTTATATATTTTTTCCATGAACAAAAGAGGAAATCCCGTAAAAAGAATTTCTTTTGGAAGAGGAAATTACGCTACACCGGTTTGGTCTCCTAGAGGTGACTATATTGCCTTTACCAAATCATTAGGGAAGCGTTTTTACATTGGCCTTATAAAACCTGATGGATCAGGAGAAAGAATCATTTCTGAAGGATATTTAGTTGAGGGACCAAGTTGGTCTCCTAATGGAAGAACACTAACTTTTTATAAAATTAATAAAAGAAACAACATTAAAGAATCTAAATTATACACAATTGATATTACAGGAAATCTAGAAAAGATTCTATCTACGCCTTATGAGGCGTCTGACCCTGACTGGGGACCCACAATAGGGTATTAATTTTTGTTATTTTGTGACATAATGTTATAATGTTTAAGAACTATATCTTTATAACAGCTTTGTTGTTTGCTTGTTTAGCTTCTTGTACCGATAAACAAAATAAACTAGAGGTTACTGGAGCAAAAGTTTCTTCAACTTCAAAAAATGAGATTATTGACTCAGACAATTCTAATACAAGTGATTCGGATCTTGAAATTTCTGATGATCTTGAAATAAAAAAGAGAAGTCCTTCTGATTATTTAATAGAAGAATTGGTTGAAGTAGGAGATAGAGTTTTTTTTGATTATGATAAATCAAGATTCAAAGATGAAGGAGTTGAGACTCTTAAGAGACAAGCTACTTTTTTATTAAAAAATCCTGACTTGACTGTTACTGTTGAAGGTCATTGCGATCAGAGAGGAACTAGAGAATACAATTTGGCTTTAGGAGAAAGAAGAGCATACTCTGTAAAAAGCTTTCTTGTAACTCTCGGAGTAAAAGATGATAGAATTTCTGTAATTTCATATGGAAAAGAAAGACCTCAAACAGAAGGAGATAATGAACAAGCTTGGGCAAGGTCAAGAACAGCAATTACAGTAATTAATCCGTAGTATCGTATGTTTTTATCGAAAAAAGGGCTTAGTTTTAAATTTATTTTTTTATTTGCTTTCCTCATAATTGTGTTGGCATGTAACACTTATTCTCAAGAGTATTTAGATGTTGTTATCCAGAGATTAAATTCGGTTGAGTCTGAACTAAAAGACATAAAAAATAGTAAAGATCAAAATAATAAAATTAGACCAAATGTTAATAATGCTATTGCTACCCATGAACAGAGAATAGTGGAAATTGAGGAAGAAATAAGAAATCTAAATGGATATCTTGATGATATTAATTTTAAATTAGATAATTTGCTTACTGCTTTAGATGATTTAAAAAATAATTCAAACGGTGATAACAATCAAATCAATCAGTCTTCTGATGAAAAAAAGGATAGCAAAGTTCAAACTTCTGATAATGTTAATGAATTTGAAACTATAACAGAAAGTAAAAAAACAGTGATCTTAGAAGACCCTAATAGAAAAAATAATCCAGAAATGAAGGTATTAGGTACTATTAAGAAGAATCAAACTTCTACAGAACAAGAGAATGAAGTTTTAAGCACAGAACAATCTGTAGATGAATTTAATAAAAAAAATTTAGCAAATCTTAAATCTAATGAGGAACTTAAAGAACTAGCTAAAAACCCGTCTGATATTTATAAGTATGCCTATGACATGCTTGTTAGAGAAAATTATGAGGAAGCTGAAAATTCATTTAAAACTTTTATAGGAGAACATCCTAAGGATCCTCTTGCCTCTAACGCCTATTATTGGTTAGGTGAAACCTATTATGTACAGAAAAAGTTTCAGTTAGCAGCTATTAGCTTTGCTAGAGGATATCAAAGCTTTCCCAAAGGAAATAAAGCTATCGACCAGCTGTTTAAATTAGCATTAACATTTATGAATTTAGGAAAAAATGAAGATGCTTGCGCTTCATTTTCTAAATTAGAATTAGAATTTCCAAACGCCCCAAAAAGAATAAGTAATAGAGCTAAAGAATTTAAGCAAAGAGCAAAGTGTACTGCATAAATTCAATTACTTTAACAAAGATTAGCAAAATCCTTGATAACAATATCTTTATAGGAAAAGAGGATTGTATAGCTATAGGAGTATCTGGAGGAGTAGATAGTATGACATTACTAAATATTGCTTCTGTATGGGCTAAAAAATTCTCAAAGAAATTGGTAGTACTTACTTTTAACCATAACTTGAGAAAAGAAAGTATTAAAGAAGTTCAGTTAGTTCAATCAATTTCAAAGGCTTTACAAGTTGAATGCAAATCCTTTATTTGGAAGGAAAAGCCTAGTAGGGCAATACTAGAAAAAGCAAGAATTGCAAGATATAAAATATTTTCAAAATATTGTAAAAGTAAGAACATTAATAGTTTGTTAATTGCTCATACTGCCGATGACATTGCAGAAACCTTTGCTATAAGAATCATAAAGAAAAGTAATTTGGACGGGCTTTGTCCTCTTGCTCAACAAAGAAAAATTTTTGATATTTCTATAGTACGTCCCTTGTTAGGTTTTAGGAAATCAGATATTTATGAATATGCCAATTATCATAAAATAAAATATAATGAAGACCCATCAAATAAAAACAACAGGTTTTTGAGATCTAGAATTAGAAAATATCTTGAGCAAGAAAATAATCTATCAACAAATCTAATAAGAGCATCTTCTATTTTTTGCATGCTAAGAAAAACTAAAGATAATTTTGTTAGAGAAAAATTTAAGAGTTATTATACTTTTAAATGGGAAGGTTATTTAAAAATAGATAAAAATATTTTTCGAGTTTTTCCCAAGTTTTTAATAATTGATTTTTTAAAGAAATGTATTGTGCAAATGGGGAATAGAGAATATCCTCCTAAAAGTAAAAAACTTGAAACACTTTTTACAAATCTGAAAACTGAGAATAAAACAAATTATTCTCTGGCCGGTTGTATTATTTCTTCGAAAAAAGAAGAAATATTAGTAATAAGGGAATTTAAAAAAATTCAATCATTGAGTACAAAAATTCATAACAAAACTAGATTAGTGTGGGATAATAGATTTATAATATATAATTTAACAAAGAAAAACTCATATACAATATTTCCTTTGGGAAAAATATTGGAAAAAAAAAGTACTAAAACCATGATTAAAAATAAAGTAAAATACAAGAATTGGTTGCCTTTTAATGTAAAAAAAACCTTACCAGTAATAAAAACACTTGAAGGTTTAGTACTTATACCCCATTTCAATATATATGGGGAGTATAAAGAAAAAATAAGGATAGACATTAATGACTTTACAGACAAGAATGATAATTACTATATTTAGGTGTTGAGTTGAATAATTCAGGAAAAAATTTAGCAATTTGGGTTGTAGTAGCTCTTGTATTGGTTTTACTCTTCAATATGTTTGAGGGGGGAAAAAGAGATAATAGAATAGCAACTGTTGCCTATTCTGAATTTCTCAAATTAGTTGATAGCGATAAGGTTAGCGATGTCGCTATTGTGGGAAGAACAATCAATGGTCATCTAGATGATGGTACTAAATTTTCTACTTACACCCCACCCAACGATCCTGGATTAATTGAAAAATTAACATCAAAAAATGTTGTTATTAAATCAGCTCCTGAGGAAGAAGCAGTATCTCCACTTCTTGGCCTATTCCTGAACTGGCTTCCAATGCTTCTGTTTATAGGTATATGGATATTTTTTATGCGGCAGATGCAAGGAGGAGGAAGTAGAACGCTTGGATTTGGTAGATCAAAAGCAAAATTATTAACAGAGAAACAAGGAAAAGTTACATTTAAAGATGTAGCCGGTGTTGATGAAGCAAAAGAAGAATTAGAAGAAGTTGTAGAATATTTAAAAAATCCCATCAAATTTCAAAGACTCGGTGGAAAAATACCAAAAGGAGTTTTACTTGTCGGTCCTCCAGGAACAGGTAAAACCTTAATAGCAAGAGCTGTAGCAGGAGAAGCTAATGTTCCCTTTTTCACTATATCAGGTTCCGATTTTGTAGAAATGTTTGTAGGAGTTGGAGCTTCTAGAGTTAGAGATATGTTTGAGCAAGGCAAAAAGAATGCACCTTGTATCATATTTGTGGATGAAATAGATGCGGTTGGGAGACATAGAGGCGCTGGACTAGGAGGAGGTAATGATGAAAGAGAACAAACCCTCAATCAATTACTTGTTGAGATGGATGGTTTTGAAACTAATGAAGGAGTAATATTGATTGCCGCTACGAATCGACCTGACGTTTTGGATCCTGCATTGCTAAGACCAGGTAGGTTTGATAGACAAGTGGTTGTTCCAAACCCTGATATTATAGGCAGAGAGAAAATACTTAAAGTACATATGAAAAAAGTTCCGTTGGCTTCAGATGTGAACCCAAGAACCATAGCTAGAGGAACCCCAGGATTTTCTGGAGCTGACCTTGCTAACATAGTAAACGAAGCTGCATTGCTTGCTGCAAGAAAGAGTAAAAAAAATGTTTCTATGCAAGAATTTGAAGAGGCAAAAGATAAAGTTATGATGGGAAGTGAAAGAAGATCAATGGTTATGACCGAAGATGAAAAAGAAATGACTGCCTATCATGAAGCTGGGCATGCACTGGTTATGCTTTATGCTAAAGGACATGAACCTCTTCACAAGGTTACAATTATTCCTAGGGGAAGAGCTCTAGGCGTTACAATGTGGCTTCCTGAACGAGATAAACTTGCTCATACTTATAATGAGCTTAACGCTCAATTAGCCTCTCTATTTGGAGGTAGGATAGCCGAAGAATTAATATATGGTAAGGATAATATAACAACAGGAGCAGGAAATGATATCCAACAGGCAACAAATCTTGCCAAGAGAATGGTGAAGGAATTTGGTTTTTCAGATAAGTTAGGCCCTTTGAGATATGAAAGTAATCAAGAAGAAATCTTTTTGGGACATTCTGTAGCACAGCAAACTAATATTTCAGATGAAACTGCTAGACTTATTGATACAGAAGTTAAAAGACTCCTTCAGAAAGGTGAAGCAAAGGCAAAAGAAATTATTACTTCAAAAATTAAGGAGCTACACGTTATCGCAAAGGCATTACTTGAATATGAAACGCTTAATGCTGATGACATTAAGGAATTATTAAAGGGAAAAAAAATTAAGAAGCCAGACAACGAAGAACTTAGTAGTTACAAGAAAAAACAAAAAATTGAAAAATCCGGCTCAACTAGCAAGGATAACAAAAAGAAACCAATTGGATCTGTGCCTATTACTGCAAAAAATACTACTTAATCAAGTTAAATGATTAGTGATTACTATCTAATGCCTACTGACATTAAGATAGCAAGTAATACTTCCTTTAATAGAAACGAAAAAGAATTCTTTAAAATCTCAGAAGATTTAGAATTTAGCAATATCAATATCTTAAAAGATAATAAAGAAAATGCTTTTGAAGTTATAAATAATTTTGATATAAAATCTTTTAAAAAAACCCTTCCTAAATATCAAACTTTTCCTGATTTAGATGAAAGAATAAAAAAAATTTTAACGAAACCTTATCTGAAAAATAATCTCCCCAAAAAAAATCCCATTGTTATGGGAGTTTTAAATCTAACTAAGGATAGCTTTTACGATGGTGGAAAATTTGATAATGAAAAAAAAGCATTAACTCATGCCTATAAAATGCTAGAAGAAGGAGCAGATATAATAGATATTGGAGCAGAATCTACAAGACCTGGCGCTTCTAAAGTAACTTGCAAAGAGGAAGTTGAAAAAATTCTACCAATTGTAAAAATATTATCAAAAGATAATATAATGCTTTCCTGTGATACAAGAAATTCTTCTACTATGGAGATTGTTTTAGATACAGGAGTAAATATTATTAATGATATATCTGGCTTGAATTATGACAGAAGAACTACAAATATCTTAAAAAAGTATTCTTGTACATACATTCTCACACACTCAAAAGGAGAACCAGATGTTATGCAAAATAATCCTTTTTATAATAATGCGGCAGGCGATATTTACAAATTTTTTAAAGTTAAAACTCACCATTTAGTTGAGCAAGGATTTCCTTTATCTAGCATCATTATAGATCCTGGAATAGGTTTTGGAAAGAATGATAGTCATAATTTTAACATTATCAAATTTTTGTCAATTTTCCTTGATCTTGGTTTGCCAATTTTGATAGGCTTATCAAGAAAAAGCTTAATTGGAAGATTTATAAAAGATACGCCAGAAAATAGTTTATCATGTTCTATTGTTTTAGCACTTGATGCATATTTAAAGGGAGCAAACATATTGAGAGTTCATGATGTAAAAGAAACGTTGAATGCTATAAATATAATAAAACACGCAAACTTTTAAAATATGGTAAAAAAAAGAAAATACTTTGGAACTGATGGAATTCGTGGAAGAGCTAACAGCTCAAAGATGAATGCTGAACTTGCTCTTCAAATTGGAATAGCATCGGCTGAATTTTTCAGAAGAGGCAAACATTTGCACTACGTTTTAATTGGTAAAGATACTAGATTATCAAATTATACAATTGAACCCTCTCTTACTGCAGGGTTTCTTAGTATGGGCATGAATGTATATTTAACTGGACCTTTACCTACGCCTGGAGTAGCTGCTTTAGTCTCATCGATGAGATGTGATTTAGGAGTAATGATCTCTGCTTCCCATAACAGTTACGTAGATAATGGAATAAAAATATTTGGACCTGGCGGTATGAAATTATCAGATATGCAAGAAGCGCAAATAGAAAAACTTATAGATAAAAAAAATAAGCAACTTGTAGATTCTGAAAAATTAGGCAGAGCAAAAAGAATAGATGATGCGGGTGGTAGATACATAGAATATCTTAAATCAAGAATTCCTTCTTATTTAAAGTTGGATGGAATAAAAATTGTAGTTGATTGTGCAAACGGTGCTGCATATAAAGTAGCTCCTACTATTTTATGGGAATTAGGGGCAACTGTATTTCCAATAAATGTTGAACCAAATGGAAAGAACGTAAACCAAAACTGCGGATCAACTGATCCAAGAAAATTAATAGAAAAAGTTAAAGAAATCAAAGCAGATATTGGAATAGCATTAGATGGTGATGCAGATAGATGTACTATTGTTGATGAAAGAGGAATTATAATTAATGGTGATCTAATTATTGGGATTATAAGTTCCTCTTGGAAAGAGAAAGGAAGACTAGAAAAAAATACTGTTGTAGGAACAATTATGTCAAATAATGCTTTAGAAAATTATCTAAATAAAATAGGAATATCACTTATCAGAACCCCAGTAGGAGATAGAAACATTATAAAAGAAATGCAAGAGAAACAATTTCCATTAGGAGGGGAACCCTCCGGTCACATTATTCTTGGTGACTATTCATCTACTGGAGATGGATTATTAGCATCCTTAGAAATATTAGGAATTATGAAAGAAAAAAATAAAAAACTATCTTCAATATCAAGTTTATTTATTCCAACCCCCCAAATTTCAAAAAGCTATTTGATTGATAGCGATCAAATATATAAAAATATACTTTTGGGATCAGAAAAAAAATTAAGTGAATTAAAAAATAAAATTAAAAATAATTGTAGGTTAATAATAAGAAAATCTGGGACAGAAAATAAAATTAGGATTATGGCAGAGTCCAAAAGCATTACGTTAGCAAAAAAAGCAGTATCTGCCTCAATGAAAATTATTAAAGAGAACGATGAAGAAAAATAATATATCTCTTATTATAGCCGGCTCTGACTCAGGAGCAGGCGCTGGATTGCAAGCTGACCTAAAAACTTTTACTGTACATAATGTTTATGCTGCAACTGTAATAACTGCGCTAACTGCTCAAAATACATTAGGAGTTGATGAAGTTTTTAGCTTGCCTTCTAATTTTATAGAAAGTCAAATCAGAGCAATTGCAAATGACTTTAAAGTATCCTTTATAAAAATCGGAATGTTATCAAACTTAGAAATACTAAAGAAAATTAAATTTTGCCTAGATAAATATTTTTCAAATATCCCTATAGTTCTTGACCCAGTTATGATTGCTAAAGGAGGACAACCGCTGATAGAAGAGAATGCAATTAATTATTTAATCAACGAACTAATTCCTAAGTGTTATCTACTAACCCCAAATATACCTGAAGCAGAAAAAATACTTAATTGCAAACTAAATAATACTAAACAAATAGAAAACAATATTGTTAGATTTAATTTACTTGGAGTAAAAAATGTTTTAATAAAAGGTGGACATTTAGTAAATAAAAATAATAGTTTAGTAGATATACTGTGCGAAGAAAAAAAAATTACTAAACTATGTTCTAAATTTATTAAAACCAAAAATACACACGGTACTGGCTGCAGCTTAGCCTCATCTATAACTTCTAATCTTTTTCTAGGAAGCACTTTAGTAGATAGTGTAAAAAATGCTCAAAGATATGTTTATGAGGGTATTAAACATAATCATGTAGTAGGTTCAGGACATAATCCAATCAATCATTTCTATAGATTTGGAAAGTAAAAGTTTGACCATGTTAATTATCAGAGCTATTTTAATAACAATTATTAATATATATAAATCCACAAAATGTTATCTAAACCTATAAAAAAACCACAGAAACCTTTTTTTTCTTCAGGACCTTGTGCAAAAAGGCCAGGTTGGAAACCAGAGGTATTAAAAGATGCTATACTAGGGAGATCACATAGATCCGAAATAGCACTTAATAAAATTAGAAAAGTTATAAATCTTACTAAAGATATCCTAGAAGTACCAGCAGACTATGAGGTAGGTATAGTTCCAGCTTCTGATACAGGTGCTATAGAAATGGTTATGTGGTCAATGTTAGGAGAAAGAGCAGTTGATGTACTAGCTTGGGAAAGTTTTGGAAAGGATTGGGTCAAAGATATAATAGAACAATTAAAACTAAAAGACGCAAGAGCTTTAGTAGCAGACTATGGTGATATTATAAACCTTAATGAAATAAATTTTAATAATGATATAGTTTTTACTTGGAATGGCACCACCTCCGGGGTTTGTGTTCCAGATGGAGAATGGATTAAAGATGAAAGAATGGGATTAACTATATGTGACGCTACTTCTGCAGCATTCTCGATGAAATTACCTTGGGATAAATTAGATGCTACTACATTTTCTTGGCAAAAAGTCTTAGGAGGAGAAGCGCAACACGGAGTCATAATACTTAGTCCAAAAGCAATTCAGAGGCTTGAAAATTTTATTCCAGACAGACCAATTCCAAAAATATTTCAATTAGCTAATAATAAAAAAGTAAACAAGAAGTTATACAATGGTAGCACTATCAACACGCCATCAATGCTTTGTTTTGAAGATGTCTTAGACTCTTTGAATTGGGTTAAAGAAATAGGAGGTCTGGAAGAAACTATTGCAATAAGTAAAAAAAATTTAAATGCTGTAAAAGAAGGTTTATATAGTTCATCTTGGTTAGAATTTTTAGCAAACTCTCCTTCAAACATTTCCAGCACTTCCATTTGTTTAAAAATAAAAAAAGATGTTTTAGAAAAAATAGAATATACATCATTAAAAGCAAATTTAAAAAATCTATTAACTTTTTTAGAAGAAGAAGGGATTGCTTATGACATCAATTCCTATAGAGACGCACCTTTGGGTATAAGAATATGGGGTGGCGCTACAGTAAGTGAAAAAGATATAAGAATTTTAATGGAATGGCTAGAATGGGGATTTCAAAAATTTTTAAGAGAGGATGAATAGCATGAAAAATATTTTAATTGCTGATAAGTTAAGTAAGGAGGCTGAGAAAATTTTTTCCGCTAATAATATTTCTTGTGACGTAAAAACTGGTCTATCCGAGGAAGAAATTATAAAAATAGTTGCAAACTATAATGGTATAGTTGTACGTTCAGCAACTAAGATAACAGAAGGCATTATTAAAGCTGGAAGAAATTTAGAAGTAGTTGGTAGAGCAGGTATAGGTGTAGATAATATTGATATTAAGTCTGCTACAGAACATGGTATAATAGTTATGAATACGCCTTATGGAAACTCGATTACAACAGCAGAACATACAATAAGCTTAATGATGTCTTTAGCAAGAAATATACCTCAAGCAAACAGTTCCACTCAAAATAAAAAGTGGGAAAAGTCGAAATTTATGGGTACAGAACTTTACAACAAGGTATTAGGAATGATTGGGTGTGGGAACATTGGATCCTTAGTTGTGGAAAGATGTTTGGGTTTGAGGATGAAAATTAATGTATATGACCCTTTTCTTTCAGAAGAAGAGGTAAATAAACTAGGAGCATCTAAAATTGATTTAGATGCATTGTTAACTTCTTCTGACTTTATAACATTACATACCCCCTTAACAAATGAAACTAGGAATATACTTAATAAAGAAAATTTACTTAAATGTAAAAAAGGTATAAGAATAATAAATTGTGCAAGAGGAGGTTTAATCAATGAAGACGATTTAATAAATTTAATTGAAAATGGACACGTTGCAGGTGCTGCACTAGATGTTTTCTTAGATGAGCCGCCAACTAATGACTCACTCTATGGGCATAAAAATCTTATATTAACACCTCACTTGGGTGCTTCTACATCGGAAGCTCAAGAAAATGTTGCTATACAAGTAGCTCAACAGATTAGCGACTACTTAAATCACGATGTAATAGTAAACTCTATTAATGTTTCGCCAATAAGTTTAGAAGAAGCTCCCAAATTAAAACCCTTTTTAGACCTATGCCTAAAATTAGGAAAACTAGGAGGACAGGTAACTGAAAAAAATATAAAAAAAATAAATATTACTTTCAAAGGTGAAGTTTCACATTTAAATACTAAACCTTTGGTTTCAACGATATTATCGGGCATTTTTTCTGATAAAATGGAAAGTGTCAATATTATTAACGCTAGTAATGTTGCTAATAAAAAAAATATAGACGTTATAACTTCCTTTCAGGAAAATGCAGAAAATTATAGTTCTGAGATATATATAGAAGTTATTTCTGATTCAGATTCTTTTGAATACTCTGGGACTTATTTCGCAGAAAAGTCAAAAATTATCTCAATTAGAAAAATGAAAGTTGAGGCAGAAATCTCAAGTAATATGTTGTACATTTCTAATGATGATAAACCTGGTTTTATTGGAGCTTTAGGAACTTTACTCGGGAACCAACAGATAAATATTGCATTTTTCAGTTTAGGAAGGACCGGATCCGGTGATGCCGTTTCAATAATAGAGCTAGATCAACCTATAACCGAGGAATTGATAAATTTACTAGAAAATATTCCACATGTCAGAAATGTAAAAAAATTGGTCTTTTAGAATATCAATGAAAAATTTTTTAAAAAATGACTTATTACCTGAAGGTTTTAAAGTACTTCTTCCTGAAGAAGCAGAAAAAGAGGAATTTATATCTAGAAAAATATTAGATTTCTTTTTTAGGTATAGCTATTTTTTAGTAAAAACACCTTTGGTTGAATATGAAGATAATGACTCTCAAAGCACTCTGTTAGAAGAAAGAAATAATCCTTTTATTTTAATGGAGCCTG
Source organism: Rickettsiales bacterium (assembly GCA_002720125.1). GTDB lineage: Bacteria > Pseudomonadota > Alphaproteobacteria > TMED109 > TMED109. The sequence continues at coordinate 12,768 of PBGQ01000012.1, forward strand.
ATACAAAAAAAGTTTTAATATTAAGGTCAGATATAACTCCTCAAGTCGCAAAATTAGCGAGCTCGAAGCTTATAAAGAAAATAAGACCCCTAAGATTAACATATAAAGGGGAAGTATTTAGAAATATTAAAAATATTTATCAGACAGATAGACAGTTTAAGCAAATTGGAGCTGAAATAATTGGGGGACCTAATTTACAAAGTTTCTTAGAAATATTAGATGTTACTATAAAAGGTCTCTATGAATTAAAAATAAAAAATATTACCATAGATTTTACTCTTCCTGCAATATCTAGGTATCTTGGAAAGACTGTAAATTTTAAAAAAAAAGATGGCCTTGTTATAAAGGAAGCCTTAGATAATAAAAATAGTAGCCTTATTAAAAACAAGAAATACAATTATATAAAAGATATCATAGAGCTATCTGGTCCACTTGAAAAAGTAAAAAATAATTTTAAGGGTAAAAAGTTTCCTAAACCAATTAAATTAATGGTGGAAAACTTTTTTAAAACCGTAAGTAGTATTAAGAAGAAACATCCATCACTGTCATTAACATTAGATATTACTGAGGCTCAAAGCTTTCTCAAATACAAAGACTTAGCTTTTAAAATTTACAATAAAGAAAGTGCAGAAGCAATTGCTATAGGAGGTAATTATGAAGTTAATAACAAAGAAACTGGAGTAGGAACAACTATAATGCTCAATAAAATCATAAACTCAATTATCATAAAAAAGGCAAATAGAATTTATGTTCCATTCAACAATGAAATTACTGACAATTTTCTTGAGAAAAATAAACTTATATTAGTTCGAGAGTTATCACCAAGGAAATCTTCAATTAAAGAAGCTAAAAGACTAGGATGCAACTTTATTTTAGATAGAAATGGTAAAATAAAAAAAATAATGTAATAGTATTTGTAATGTCTAATGTAGTAGTAATAGGTTCTCAATGGGGAGACGAAGGAAAAGGAAAGATAGTAGATTGGCTTGCCAATAGAGCTGATGCGGTAGTAAGATTCCAAGGAGGTCACAATGCTGGACATACCCTTGTGATAGATGGTGTAATTTACAAATTAAGATTGCTGCCATCCGTGATAGTTAGAAAGGGAAAAATATCAATAATTGGGAATGGTGTTGTTGTAGATCCCTGGGCCCTGTTAGAGGAAATTAAAGAAATAAAATCTAAAGGTGTAGAGGTCAATACAAAAAATTTTATTATTTCTGAATCCGCAAATTT
>PBGQ01000013.1 GCA_002720125.1 Rickettsiales bacterium
AGATGGATTATTAGCATCCTTAGAAATATTAGGAATTATGAAAGAAAAAAATAAAAAACTATCTTCAATATCAAGTTTATTTATTCCAACCCCCCAAATTTCAAAAAGCTATTTGATTGATAGCGATCAAATATATAAAAATATACTTTTGCGATCAGAAAAAAAATTAAGTGAATTAAAAAATAAAATTAAAAATAATTGTAGGTTAATAATAAGAAAATCTGGGACAGAAAATAAAATTAGGATTATGGCAGAGTCCAAAAGCATTACGTTAGCAAAAAAAGTAGTATCTGCCTCAATGAAAATTATTAAAGAGAACGATGAAGAAAAATAATATATCTCTTATTATAGCCGGCTCTGACTCAGGAGCAGGCGCTGGATTGCAAGCTGACCTAAAAACTTTTACTGTACATAATGTTTATGCTGCAACTGTAATAACTGCGCTAACTGCTCAAAATACATTAGGAGTTGATGAAGTTTTTAGCTTGCCTTCTAATTTTATAGAAAGTCAAATCAGAGCAATTGCAAATGACTTTAAAGTATCCTTTATAAAAATCGGAATGTTATCAAACTTAGAAATACTAAAGAAAATTAAATTTTGCCTAGATAAATATTTTTCAAATATCCCTATAGTTCTTGACCCAGTTATGATTGCTAAAGGAGGACAACCGCTGATAGAAGAGAATGCAATTAATTATTTAATCAACGAACTAATTCCTAAGTGTTATCTACTAACCCCAAATATACCTGAAGCAGAAAAAATACTTAATTGCAAACTAAATAATACTAAACAAATAGAAAACAATATTGTTAGATTTAATTTACTTGGAGTAAAAAATGTTTTAATAAAAGGTGGACATTTAGTAAATAAAAATAATAGTTTAGTAGATATACTGTGCGAAGAAAAAAAAATTACTAAACTATGTTCTAAATTTATTAAAACCAAAAATACACACGGTACTGGCTGCAGCTTAGCCTCATCTATAACTTCTAATCTTTTTCTAGGAAGCACTTTAGTAGATAGTGTAAAAAATGCTCAAAGATATGTTTATGAGGGTATTAAACATAATCATGTAGTAGGTTCAGGACATAATCCAATCAATCATTTCTATAGATTTGGAAAGTAAAAGTTTGACCATGTTAATTATCAGAGCTATTTTAATAACAATTATTAATATATATAAATCCACAAAATGTTATCTAAACCTATAAAAAAACCACAGAAACCTTTTTTTTCTTCAGGACCTTGTGCAAAAAGGCCAGGTTGGAAACCAGAGGTATTAAAAGATGCTATACTAGGGAGATCACATAGATCCGAAATAGCACTTAATAAAATTAGAAAAGTTATAAATCTTACTAAAGATATCCTAGAAGTACCAGCAGACTATGAGGTAGGTATAGTTCCAGCTTCTGATACAGGTGCTATAGAAATGGTTATGTGGTCAATGTTAGGAGAAAGAGCAGTTGATGTACTAGCTTGGGAAAGTTTTGGAAAGGATTGGGTCAAAGATATAATAGAACAATTAAAACTAAAAGACGCAAGAGCTTTAGTAGCAGACTATGGTGATATTATAAACCTTAATGAAATAAATTTTAATAATGATATAGTTTTTACTTGGAATGGCACCACCTCCGGGGTTTGTGTTCCAGATGGAGAATGGATTAAAGATGAAAGAATGGGATTAACTATATGTGACGCTACTTCTGCAGCATTCTCGATGAAATTACCTTGGGATAAATTAGATGCTACTACATTTTCTTGGCAAAAAGTCTTAGGAGGAGAAGCGCAACACGGAGTCATAATACTTAGTCCAAAAGCAATTCAGAGGCTTGAAAATTTTATTCCAGACAGACCAATTCCAAAAATATTTCAATTAGCTAATAATAAAAAAGTAAACAAGAAGTTATACAATGGTAGCACTATCAACACGCCATCAATGCTTTGTTTTGAAGATGTCTTAGACTCTTTGAATTGGGTTAAAGAAATAGGAGGTCTGGAAGAAACTATTGCAATAAGTAAAAAAAATTTAAATGCTGTAAAAGAAGGTTTATATAGTTCATCTTGGTTAGAATTTTTAGCAAACTCTCCTTCAAACATTTCCAGCACTTCCATTTGTTTAAAAATAAAAAAAGATGTTTTAGAAAAAATAGAATATACATCATTAAAAGCAAATTTAAAAAATCTATTAACTTTTTTAGAAGAAGAAGGGATTGCTTATGACATCAATTCCTATAGAGACGCACCTTTGGGTATAAGAATATGGGGTGGCGCTACAGTAAGTGAAAAAGATATAAGAATTTTAATGGAATGGCTAGAATGGGGATTTCAAAAATTTTTAAGAGAGGATGAATAGCATGAAAAATATTTTAATTGCTGATAAGTTAAGTAAGGAGGCTGAGAAAATTTTTTCCGCTAATAATATTTCTTGTGACGTAAAAACTGGTCTATCCGAGGAAGAAATTATAAAAATAGTTGCAAACTATAATGGTATAGTTGTACGTTCAGCAACTAAAATAACAGAGGGTATTATAAAAGCAGGAAAAAATTTAGAAGTAGTTGGTAGAGCAGGTATAGGTGTAGATAATATTGATATTAAGTCTGCTACAGAACATGGTATAATAGTTATGAATACGCCTTATGGAAACTCGATTACAACAGCAGAACATACAATAAGCTTAATGATGTCTTTAGCAAGAAATATACCTCAAGCAAACAGTTCCACTCAAAATAAAAAGTGGGAAAAGTCGAAATTTATGGGTACAGAACTTTACAACAAGGTATTAGGAATGATTGGGTGTGGGAACATTGGATCCTTAGTTGTGGAAAGATGTTTGGGTTTGAGGATGAAAATTAATGTATATGACCCTTTTCTTTCAGAAGAAGAGGTAAATAAACTAGGAGCATCTAAAATTGATTTAGATGCATTGTTAACTTCTTCTGACTTTATAACATTACATACCCCCTTAACAAATGAAACTAGGAATATACTTAATAAAGAAAATTTACTTAAATGTAAAAAAGGTATAAGAATAATAAATTGTGCGAGAGGAGGTTTAATAAATGAAGACGATTTAATAGATTTAATTCAAAATGGTCACATTGCTGGTGCCGCACTAGATGTTTTCTTAGACGAACCGCCAACTAATGACTCACTCTATGGGCATGAAAATCTTATATTAACACCTCACTTGGGTGCTTCTACATCGGAAGCTCAAGAAAATGTTGCTATACAAGTAGCTCAACAGATTAGCGACTACTTAAATCACGATGTAATAGTAAACTCTATTAATGTTTCGCCAATAAGTTTAGAAGAAGCTCCCAAATTAAAACCCTTTTTAGACCTATGCCTAAAATTAGGAAAACTAGGAGGACAGGTAACTGAAAAAAATATAAAAAAAATAAATATTACTTTCAAAGGTGAAGTTTCACATTTAAATACTAAACCTTTGGTTTCAACGATATTATCGGGCATTTTTTCTGATAAAATGGAAAGTGTCAATATTATTAACGCTNGTAATGTTGCTAATAAAAAAAATATAGACGTTATAACTTCCTTTCAGGAAAATGCAGAAAATTATAGTTCTGAGATATATATAGAAGTTATTTCTGATTCAGATTCTTTTGAATACTCTGGGACTTATTTCGCAGAAAAGTCAAAAATTATCTCAATTAGAAAAATGAAAGTTGAGGCAGAAATCTCAAGTAATATGTTGTACATTTCTAATGATGATAAACCTGGTTTTATTGGAGCTTTAGGAACTTTACTCGGGAACCAACAGATAAATATTGCATTTTTCAGTTTAGGAAGGACCGGATCCGGTGATGCCGTTTCAATAATAGAGCTAGATCAACCTATAACCGAGGAATTGATAAATTTACTAGAAAATATTCCACATGTCAGAAATGTAAAAAAATTGGTCTTTTAGAATATCAATGAAAAATTTTTTAAAAAATGACTTATTACCTGAAGGTTTTAAAGTACTTCTTCCTGAAGAAGCAGAAAAAGAGGAATTTATATCTAGAAAAATATTAGATTTCTTTTTTAGGTATAGCTATTTTTTAGTAAAAACACCTTTGGTTGAATATGAAGATAATGACTCTCAAAGCACTCTGTTAGAAGAAAGAAATAATCCTTTTATTTTAATGGAGCCTGATACAAAAAAAGTTTTAATATTAAGGTCAGATATAACTCCTCAAGTCGCAAAATTAGCGAGCTCGAAGCTTATAAAGAAAATAAGACCCCTAAGATTAACATATAAAGGGGAAGTATTTAGAAATATTAAAAATATTTATCAGACAGATAGACAGTTTAAGCAAATTGGAGCTGAAATAATTGGGGGACCTAATTTACAAAGTTTCTTAGAAATATTAGATGTTACTATAAAAGGTCTCTATGAATTAAAAATAAAAAATATTACCATAGATTTTACTCTTCCTGCAATATCTAGGTATCTTGGAAAGACTGTAAATTTTAAAAAAAAAGATGGCCTTGTTATAAAGGAAGCCTTAGATAATAAAAATAGTAGCCTTATTAAAAACAAGAAATACAATTATATAAAAGATATCATAGAGCTATCTGGTCCACTTGAAAAAGTAAAAAATAATTTTAAGGGTAAAAAGTTTCCTAAACCAATTAAATTAATGGTGGAAAACTTTTTTAAAACCGTAAGTAGTATTAAGAAGAAACATCCATCACTGTCATTAACATTAGATATTACTGAGGCTCAAAGCTTTCTCAAATACAAAGACTTAGCTNTTAAAATTTACAATAAAGAAAGTGCAGAAGCNATTGCTATAGGAGGTAATTATGAAGTTAATAACAAAGAAACTGGAGTAGGAACAACTATAATGCTCAATAAAATCATAAACTCAATTATCATAAAAAAGGCAAATAGAATTTATGTTCCATTCAACAATGAAATTACTGACAATTTTCTTGAGAAAAATAAACTTATATTAGTTCGAGAGTTATCACCAAGGAAATCTTCAATTAAAGAAGCTAAAAGACTAGGATGCAACTTTATTTTAGATAGAAATGGTAAAATAAAAAAAATAATGTAATAGTATTTGTAATGTCTAATGTAGTAGTAATAGGTTCTCAATGGGGAGACGAAGGAAAAGGAAAGATAGTAGATTGGCTTGCTAATAGAGCTGATGCGGTAGTAAGATTCCAAGGAGGTCACAATGCTGGACACACTTTGGTAGTAGATGGAGAAATTTATAAATTAAGTTTGTTACCGTCAGGCGTAGTTAGAGGAAAAAAATCCTATATAGGAAATGGTGTAGTTTTAGACCTTCTAGCTTTATCAAAAGAAATTCAAGAAGTAAAAAAAAAGGGAATTAACGTTGATGAAAATTTGTTATCTATATCAGAAGGAGCCACTTTAATTTTATCTTATCATAGAGAACTAGATAAAGCTCGTGAAAGTAAAATAAATGGTATTAAGATAGGAACTACCGGAAGAGGTATTGGACCCGCCTATGAAGATAGAGTAGGTAGAAGAGCAATTAGATTATGTGATATTTATGATAATAATAGCCTATCTAACAAAATTAATAATGCCTTATTTCATCATAATCCTATAAGAAATGGTCTTGGAATTCCTGAAGTAAAAAGTGAAAATATTATACACGAAATTGAGTCTTTTAAAGATTTTGTTGAACCCTATATAAAAAATGTTTGGAAAGATCTTATAAATCTACAAAATCAAAATAAAAATATATTATTTGAAGGAGCTCAAGGAGTATTATTAGACATTGACCATGGCACCTACCCTTTTGTAACCTCTTCAAATACTTCAAGTGCTCAAGCTTCAATAGGCTCAGGATTAGGATTAATAAAGAATTGTTTCACCTTGGGAATTACTAAATCCTATCTTACAAGGGTAGGTGAAGGGCCATTTCCATCAGAGCAAAAAAATGATATAGGAGAAAAACTAGGTAAACTAGGAAATGAATTTGGAACTGTAACAGGTAGAAAAAGAAGATGTGGATGGTTAGATGCCGTATTACTAAAGCAAGCTGTAAACATTTCTGGAATAAATGGTATTGCACTTACTAAACTTGATGTTCTTGACTCATTTAAAAAAGTTAAAGTATGTGTTTCTTATGAGTATATGGGGAAAAATTATGACTATCTTCCAATGAACCTTGACAGTAATAAGATAATAAAAAAAAATTATATTGAATTTGAGGGCTGGAACAAAGAAACCAGAGGATGTAGAAGTTATTCTGATTTACCTGAAAAAGCTAAAGACTATATTTCCTCAATAGAAAAAATGATTGGAGTACCTATTACTCTATTATCGACCAGTCCAGAAAGGTCCGATACTATTCTATTTAAAGATCCATTTAAAAATTAATTTTTTTTATTTTCTATAAGCTTTAGTTGTTGATCGTCTTTAATCATATGTTTTATTGTCTGTTGGACTTTTTCAAACGCTCTTACCTCTATTTGTCTAATACGTTCTCTACTAATTTTAAATTTTTTACTTAATTCGTCTAATGTTAGAGGCTTTTCTTTCAATCTTCTAGACTCAAAAATATTCTTTTCCCTTTCATTTAAACTAGTAAGAGCATTTAATAATATTGTTTTTCTATATTTATATTCTTGTTTTTCTTCTAATTTGTCTTCTTGGTTTATATTATTATCCACTAACCAATCTTGCCATTCTGAACTACTATCACCTTTGACTTTAGAATTAAGTGAATGATCTGGTCCAGCCATTCTGGCATTCATATTTGATACTTCATTTTCTTCTACCGACAATCTCTTAGAAATAATTTTAACCTCCTCTGGTTTTAAATCTCCATCGTTGATAAGTTTTAATTCATTTTTCAGTTTTCTTAAGTTAAAAAATAATTTTTTTTGCGCTGCTGTAGTTCCTATTTTTACTAAAGACCAAGAATGTAATATGTATTCCTGTATTGCAGCTCGTATCCACCAAATAGCATATGTAGCAAGTCTAAAACCTTTATCTGGATCAAACCTTTTTACGGCTTGCATCAATCCTATATTACCCTCTGATATAAGATCAGAAATGGGAAGGCCATAACCTCTATATCCCATAGCAATCTTTGCTACTAATCTTAGGTGCGAAGTTACGAGTTTATGAGCAGCATTAATATCTTTTCTGTCCTTCCATGATTTTGCTAGAGTGTATTCCTCTTCTAAATCTAACATTGGAAATTTTCTTATTTCCCTAAGATATTTTTGTAGACTTCCTTGAGAAGAAATTGAAGGTAGAGTTATACTCGACATATTTTAATATAACAAACTTTTATCTATCATTAAATAAAGTATTTTCTAAATCTATAATATCTTGAGTTTTTTTTGCTTTAAAAATCATATCTTTTTTTGTTAATGGATGNTTAAATCCCAGTTGNACAGCATGTAAAGCTTGTCTTTTGAACTNCCTAACAANATTAGCTTTATTAAAAGGTATATNATGCGANAANTTGCGACCTCTAGAATATAAATTNTCNCCANCTANTGGGCATTTTAATGCNAGCATATGGACTCTAATTTGATGGGTTCTTCCTGTATAGATCTTACATTCAACCAAAGAGAAAAATCCATTGGTTTTTAGAGTTTTGTAATCCGTTAAAGCTTTTTTAGCATCTGCTTTTAGAGTAGCTTTTTTTTTAAGACCATGTTTGGCTATGGGTAGATCTATTTTACCTGATAATGGACTAGGTTTTCCCCAAACAATTGCTTCATATATTTTATTAACTTTCCTTAAAAAGAATTGTTTTGCTAAAAATTCATTCGCAAGCTTTGTTTTAGCAAAAACTATTAGACCAGATGTATCTTTATCAAGCCTATGTACTACACCTGCTCTTTTTTTTTCCTTACCTTCTTGTAATTTGACGTTTTTTTTAAGAAGAATATCTACTAGATTTCTTGATATATTTCCTTCACTAGAATGCGTCAAAATTCCAGCAGGTTTATTTACAACTATCAAAACTGTATCCTCAAATACTATGTCCAACTCTATTTCTTCATTACTATTAATTTTACTATGGTAATTATAAAATACTTCTATCTGACCTAAAAAATCTAATTTTACNGATGGAGTTAATATAATTTTCTTGTTTGCTTTTACCTTTCCTTGTTTTATTAAAGTTATAATCTTGTTGCGACTCAAATTAGCCATTTTTTCCTTAAGAAAGATNTCTAACCTTTTACCTAATTCATTCTTTTTTATTTGATAAACATATTTAGTCATACTATTTTAAAAAAATGAATATTAAATTCTTAAAATTTATTGTTATCTTTATGGCTATATTAATAGTTATTGGCATAATTATTTTATTCATAGGAATTTACAACAAAATAAATTATATTGGGACTTTTCAGACTAGTAAAGAAAACTATTCTTTTAAAATCAATAAACCGCAAGGTATGAATATTATTTCTCATATTATCAAAGACAATAATTTAATAATTAGCTATGAGGATAATGCAAATATAAAAATTATTATATATGACTATTTTAAAGAAAAAATTATTAAAGAAATAGATTTATTGAAATAAAAATAACTTGTGTTAATTTCTAATTAATGGGCAAAATGATTAAATTAATATTTACTTTTCTTTTATTTACCTTTCTTTTAAATAATTTAGTTTATTCACAGCAAAATAAAAAAAAATGTAGAATAAATACAAATAAACAAATACTAGATTTTGTAAAGAAAGAATTAAAACCGTTTAAGCAAGGTACAAATGAAGAAGGTCCTAGACTAACAGAGTCAGACCTTAAACTTTTAGAGATAAAACACTATTCAAACCAATTAAAAGATTCTAGAGAAATGCGAATGGATATTTTGAGTTTCTCTACTTTAAACCAAAATGATTTAGAAATTTTTAAAAAATTCACTTCTAAAATAAAGCTTGTTTTGAGTGATTGTTCTGAGGTAGTTTTTTTTGGAGATACTTTATTGGGAGCGTACGAGTTGCCCTATGATGATATGCTAAAAGCATTTACACTTGCGTCTAAAAATAATAACAATATAATCTTAGATTTTATAAGGAGACAGGTAACTCCAAAGCCTATAACTCTATTTGACTCAGTAAATATATTGATGAACGATTTTGCGACACAACAAAATGTAATTATGGAACTATTATCTGATGAAGTAAAAAAAGTTTTTTTTGGAGAAAATAATATGGTTGCAACTACTGATGTTGCTGAGGCAAGACTTTTGAGCTTTTCTTTATTGGGTGGAAATATCCTAGATGCAAAAGATAAACTCCTTTTCTTTATATTACCTAGAACATACAAAGGTGTAAAAGCCTCTATAGGAACTCTAGTATTAGATATTGATGGTAACCTTTACGAAATACCTAATTTGAATTATGTTTTGAGTGTAAATATTCTAAGTGGTCTTGGAGTAAATACTAGAACCTTAACCTTATCTGAGGTAGTAAGTAGTTCTGGCTCTTGTAGAATCGATCTTGCAGGAAACTGGATGCATAAGGTAGGTGGTATTGAAAAAAGAGGATGCCCTTTCAATTCCATATCAAAAAAAATGTTAAAAGAAGGAAATCATAGAAGCTCTAGAGACTATAAGAGTTACCAAGCTGTATTTGAAGAAATAGAAAATATTAATTTTAGTTCTAAAAATAAAAATGAAGAAGATAATTCCCAATTAGGAGGTCCTGCCTTAGGTAGGTCGCCTAACTAATATTTTTTTGTTCTCTCTTTAGCATAAGAATCTATAGCTTTCGCTAATGTTTGGATCAAACGNGACCTTGTTTTATTATTAAGTAATAGCTTCANNTCTTTTGNATTAGATAAAAAACCTAGCTCAATTAAAACTGATGGAATATCAGGGGATTTTAAGACAGCGAATCCCGCATGCCTGTGAGGTCTTTTCAGGACCCTGTGTCCATTTTTTCTAACATACTTGATATAGTTTTCAGCAAATAACGCTGAGGTGTTTTTAGTATCACGTCTAGTTAAGTCAAGTAATATTGAAGCCACCTCATTGTCCACTTTTTCTAAATTAATTCCAGCAATTAGATCTGCTTTATTCTCTCTTTCAGCAAGTCTAGCTGTAACCTTGTCAGAAGCTTTTTCCGATAGAGTATAAACAGAAGTACCCCTAGTTGATCTNTTCTTNACGCTATCAACATGAATGGAAATAAACAAATCACTGCTAAATTTTTTTGCAATTTTTCTTCTTTCTCTAAGTGGTATAAATATATCTTTATTTCTTGTAAGAATTATTTTGTATCCATACTTTTCTAATAGAATCTTTAATTCTTTTGCCGCTTTGAGGGTAATATCTTTTTCTTTAATTTTTTTATTTATAGCTCCAGGATCAATTCCCCCATGTCCTGGATCAATGGTTATCACAAAGTTCTTTTTAGATTTTATTTTATATGCTTTATTTTTTTTNCTTTGAGATCCTATATCAATTACTAGTCTAAATAAATTACTTTTATTTATTGGAAGGAAAAAATGTTTTTTAATAAAACTACTTTTTTTTAAATCAAAAACAATTCTAATAATACCGCTTTCTGTTTTTCTAAACCTTATGTCTTTTATAAGTTCTATTTTTTTTCTTTTTACTTTTTTAAGTACATTNGCNTCAATGTCTACTACTAGTCTTGGTTTNTTATCTANGGTAAATACTGAGTAAGGAATTTTTTTATTTAGATCTAAAACTATTCTTAATGTGCTTTCATTGATATTTTCTGAAATTCTTATGTTTTCAATTATTTTATCCTTACACAGAGATAAATCTGTTAATAAGAACACTAGTAATGTAAATAAAAATTTTACCATTTTTTATATTAATTATTATACATTATGCTTTTTAAATAGAGTATATACTGTATAATTAATTTAAATAAAAAATTAGAATTATGTTAAATTCAAATAATAAACAATTAATTAAAAATGAAAGTCCGTCAATTACACAATACGGCTNATTTATGAAATTACTTACCCGGAGTTACCAAGCAAATGAAAAAAAGCATGCTAATAGACGCTGCACACTCGGAAGAGACCAGAATCATTATTTTAGAAAACAATACTATAGAGGATATAGATTTTGAGAGTTCAACAAAAAATCAGCATAGAGGAAATATATACTTAGCTAAAATATCTAGAGTTGAACCTTCATTACGTGCTGCTTTTGTTGATTATGGAAAAGATAGACATGGTTTTCTTCCTTTTAGTGAAATNCATCCCGATTACTTTCAAATTCCTATNGCAGATAAAGAGCAGTTAATTGCAAGTACTGTAGAAGACAATAACAAGACTAATGATAGCAAAAGTAATAATAAGAAAAAAAAGACTTCTGANGAGGAAGAAGAAGAGATTTCTTTTAATGAGTCTCTAAACTTAAGGCAAGCTAGTATTAGAAGAAGCAAGCTTTATTCTAAATACAAAATTCAAGAAGTTATAAAAAAAAGACAGATTCTTCTTATTCAGGTTACCAAAGAAGAAAGAGGCAATAAAGGTGCAGCTTTAACCACTTTNTTATCTCTNGCNGGTCGCTACTGCGTNCTAATGCCAAATTCTGCAAATTCTGGAGGCATAAGTAAAAAAATTCCCTTCAGAATAAGAAAAAAAATGAAAGAAACAGTAAACAGCTTAAGTATTCCTAAAGAAATGTCAATTATCTTGAGGACTGCAGGGTCTGAAAGAACTAAATCTGAAATAAAAAGAGACTACGAATATTTGTATAAATTATGGCAAAATATAAAAAATAAAACTCTGGAGTCTATTGCTCCACTGTTGATCCATGAAGAAAATCACATAATAAAGAGGGCATTAAGAGACTACTTCTCAAACGATTTTAATGAAATTCTTATAGAAGGTGAAGAAGGTTTTAANCTAGGAAAATCATTTATGAAAACAATTATGCCAAGCAAAGTAAAACTTGTTAAACAATATAAAGACAATTTACCTATTTTTCATCACTTTGGGTTAGAAAATTCTATTAATAGAATTTTTAAATCCGAAGTTAGTCTAATTTCTGGTGGATCTATTGTAATTACTCCTACAGAAGCTTTAGTATCAATAGATGTGAATTCTGGTAGATCTACTAATGAAAGAGATATAGAGTCAACTGCTCTAAAGACAAATATTGAAGCGGCTAAAGAGATTGCCAGACAACTTAGACTAAGAGACCTTGGCGGACTTGTTGTTATAGATTTTATAGACATGAACATTAGAAAGAATAATTATACAGTTGAAAATACTCTTAAAAACTCAGTAAAAAAAGATAGAGCTAAGATACAAATAGGAAGAATATCATCTTTTGGACTTTTAGAAATGTCACGTCAGAGACTACGCCCTAGTTTATTAGAAATAAACTATAGAAGTTGTGATATATGTGATGGTCTGGGCCTGATTAGATCTATTGAATCAAAGAGTCTGCAAATTATTAGAGAATTAGAATTATTAGTAAAAGATCAATTTAAGGAAAATATAAAACTTGAAGTAAATTCTAGAATGGCTGAATATTTTTTAAATAATAAAAATAGTATTATTACAAAAAGCTGGGTAAATCATAAAAATAAAGTAATTGTCCTAATTAATGAGAATTATCACGAAGATAAGTTTAATATTACTTTTGATACAGTCTCGCAAAAAGAATATACAGAAAAAAATAAAACTAAGGAAAATCTAAAACCCTTTAAGAAAGAAGAAGTAGAGATAAAAAAAGAAAAGAAGAAAGCGTTAACAACTAAAAAATTAAAGAAGACTCAAAAAAAAGAAAAAAAACAAGACAAACCTATTAAAAAATTACAAAATAAAATGTCTAAAAAGAAGGTAGTTGATAAAAAAGAAAAAATAAAAAAAAATACTGATAGTAAAATTACCAAAATTTCAAATTTGAAACAACAAAAAAGCAATGCCAAAAAAAAAGACAAAGAGGAGAAAATAAAAAAAACACCCAAAAAGACTGGATGGTGGCAAACTTAGGATATTCAAATCCAATTTCTAATTCTTTCGAAAGCTTTAAATACATCTTTTTTTTTTCCTGCAAAAGATATTCTGATATACAGATGTCCATACCTATTGTCAAAGTCAATACCCGGAGCTGTTGTAACTTGTATATCTCTCAACATAGTTTGACAAAATTTATATGAGTCTTTTGTTAACTTTGATACATCCACGTAAGAGTAAAAAGCTCCATAGGGAATTGTAAATTTTTCAAAGCCCAAACTATTTAATTCCTTTAAAACTAAATTTCTATTTATTTTATAATCTTCAATAATTTTATCAAAATAAGAATAGTATTGAAAAACCCCCATTGCGGTATATTGTGATATCGAAGGTGGACATAAATATAAGTTCATTGCTAGTTTGCTGATAGCCTCTACAATTTTTTTATCTGCAATTAACCACCCTAACCTCCATCCTGTCATGAGAAAATATTTTGAAAAACTGTTTATAACAACACTGTTTTTATTGTATTTAAATATACTTTGGTTGTTTTCTTTGGAATATGAGATACCGTGATATATCTCATCAGAAATTATTATAATTTTTCTCGCTTTGCAAATTTCTGCTATTTTTTTTAAATTCTCATTACTTATTACTGTCCCAGTAGGGTTTGATGGACTTGATATTATTAATCCTTTGATTTTTTTAGGTAATCTTTCTACATCCTTATAATGTAATTGAAAATTTTCTTCATATTTAGTTTTTACTTTATAAGATTTTAGGTTAAGTGATTTTATGATATTATCATAGCAAGGATATCCAGGTTGGGTTGTTGCTATGAATTCCCCTTCATTAAATAATACCATTAAAGCCATCAAAATAGCCGCAGATGCACCAGATGTGACTGCAACATTGTTAACTTGAAGATCAAGATTATAATTTTTTTTATAGTGTTTACATAAAAGCTTTCTTAATTTTAGAAAACCAAGAGACTCAGTGTATTCCATTTTACAATTTACTATTTTTTCTGATATTTTTTTTAACAATTCCTTAGGTAGATTGGCTGATGGTTCGCCTAAAGATAAATTAATAATTTTATTACTTGTATTTAATAATTTTCCTTGTTCAAACATTTTGATTGCAAAAAATGGATTAATTTTAGCTCTTTTTGATATTTTTATGGTATCCTCCTATAATGTAAATTCAAATGATATACTGTTTATTAAAAATATTTAAGTTCTTATTTTTTTTATTTCTTACCATACCTGGCTTTTTAAATGCTAATTTTATTAGGGATACAGAAATAGAGAATGCTATTTATTCGTGGGCTAAACCTATTTTTAATGCTGCAGAGTTATCAGAAAATATTATAAAAATAAATATAATTGCAGATAGCCAAATAAATGCATTTGTAACAGATGGGAAAAATATGTTTTTAAATACTGGACTTATAATTAAAGCCGGAAGCGCTAGCGGACTTATAGGAGTCATAGCTCATGAAACTGGGCATATTGCCGCTGGACACATTTTAAAGCTAAGAGAAAAGTCAAGAAAATTGGAGACTAATCAACTTATAACAAATCTTGTTGGTTTAGGTTTATATATTTTAGCGAATAAGAGCACTGATAAGCTCAAAAAAGATAAAAATAAAATAGCTACTTCTATTTTATCTATCGGGCCAGATATTTCTAGGAAAAGTTTTTTTAGTTACAGCAGAGCAAATGAGAGTGTTGCCGACAGTCTAGGCATAAAGTATCTAAAAAAAGTTAAAAGAGACCCTGCAGCCATGAAAATTATACTCGAGCAGCTGTATGGGCAGGAACTCTTATTGTCAAAAAGACAAGACCCTTTTCTGAGGACACACCCTCTTACGAAAGATAGGATAGAGTTTATAAATAGGAATAGTAGCGGTAAAAAGATTAAAGAAAGCAGGGAAGATAAAGAAAAATATTACAGAATAAGAGCCAAATTACAAGGTTTCTTAGATACACCAGGCAAAGTATTATTAAATAATAAAGGTCAAACCCTGCATGAAAGATATGCAAGATGCATAGCCTATTTCAAATCTCCAAATTTTTTTAAAGCACTCAAAGAAATTAATTATTTGATTGATGATTACCCAAACGATCCTTATTTTCATGAATTAAAAGGACAAATACTAGCAGAAAATGGTTTAGTAGAAGAAGCAATAATATCATATACAAAGTCACTTAAGATAATCCCTGATGCACCATTAATAATTCTTCCCTTAGCTAATCTGCTGTTGGAAAAAGATAGGAATAGAAAGTCTATAATTGAAATTAAAAAAATGCTAAATAAAGTTATTCTTATAGAACCAGATAATATATTAGCTTGGAGATTAAAAGGTATAGTTCATACTAAATTAGGAGAAAGCATTCTTGCAGATCTCTCTGCTGCAGAAGAAAATTTATTAAGAGCAGATGTTAATAGAACACTTTACTTTTCAAAAAGAGTTATTGAAAATTCTGCACAAAATACACCTGAGAGTATAAGAGCTAATGATATACTAAAGATTGTAAAAAATGATTAATTAACTATATTTATTAATTGATATGGCCAAAATTATTTATAAATTTTTATTTTTTTTCTTAGTAACTAATTGTCTATCTAATGATAACAATAGTAGCAAAGATTTAGAAAATATTATAAAAGATTATATATTAAAAAATCCTACTGTTATTATAGAATCATTAGAAAACTATAGAAAAAAAACAGAATTAGAAATACAAGACCGTTTAGAGAAAAATATTAAGAATTTTTACTTAGAAAAAACCTATGATGCATTTCCATTTATAGGAAAAAAAGACTCTAAGTTAATACTCACTGAATTTATTGATTATAATTGCGGTTATTGCAAAAAAACTATTAATACTATCAATAAACTACATAAAAATATTAAAGATATTAAAATAGTGTTTATAGACTTTCCGATACTTTCTGAGTCTTCAGAAATAGCAGCTAAAGCAAGTCTAGCATCCTATAATCAAGACGCCTACTTTGACTTTCATAGCAAACTTTTAGAACATAGAGGAGAGATAGACATTAGCCTTCTCATTCAGATTGCAAAAGGTTTAGATCTAGATATAAAGAAATTTGAAAAGGATATGAACTCAGAAGAAATAAGCAACAGATTACAATTAAATAAAAAACTAGCAGAAACACTGAATATTAGAGGAACACCGACTTTTCTATTGGGTAACAATATTCTAGCAGGAGCATATGAATACGAGAAGATAGAAGAGATGATTTTTCTGGAGGAAAAGGAGTTATAATTGATTATCAATGGACTAGGAACAATCATTTTTTCATTTTTATTAGGAAAAAAGGTTGGTGAAGATGATAGAGGAAATAGGTATTTTGTATCAAAAAAAAAGCCAATAAAAAAATGGGTACTATACAAAAATAAAGTGGATCCAACTAATCTTCCAGCTGATTGGCAAATGTGGCTAACCAATGAGCAAGAAATAGTTCCGAAAGATAATAGTAAAAAGTTTCATTGGCAAAAAGATAGAGAGCCGAACCTAACTGGGACAAGTAAAGCTTATCATCCTGCTATTAAATCTCCTAATAGTATTGAAGATAAAGGTAAAGAACATAATAATAAAATATGGAGTCCTCATTGATATGAAAAATAATTCATTCGTATTACCAAAACATTGGCATTCGTCAGATAAAGGAAGAATTTCATGTAAAGAAAAAATAAAAGTTCTTAATGAAAATATTCAAGAATTTCAAACCATGGCTAATGATATTCTTGATGAAGCAATACTTATGGGAGCAGACAAGGAGCAGTTTTTAGAGACCATGAAACAGGTAGTTTTATCTACCAATAGTAGTCTTAAAAGTGCTAAATAAATTTTTTTTTATTATTGTTTTATTTTTTTTATCTAAAAATATATGCGCCAATACATCAGCTATAATGAGAGCAATTGATCGGAGCACCGGTAGAACCTATGAAATTACGATACCTTTAAATCAAGAAATAAAATTCTCTAATTTATTGATAAATGTAAAATATTGTTATAAAAATCCTATAGATAAAAAGGTAGAAAACTATGCGTATTTAATAATAAAAGATCTCTTAATTAATCAAAATATTTTTCAGGGATGGATGTTTTCTTCTAGTCCCAGCTTAAGTAGTCTGGAGCATCCAATAAATGACATATGGCTTCTTGATTGTAAAAAAATTAAATAGTCAATATATTTTTGGATAAAGGATATATAGAGTCAGGAATATAGCCTTTCTTAGAAAATAATTCAAAATCAGCTCTTTTATTTATAGATTTATTTAATAGTTTTTTAAAATCTTGGTTAGCTATCTCTACAGCACCAAATTGCTTAAGATGATCATTAATAAATTGAGTGTCTATAAAATCATAATTTCCAACAATTAATCTCTCCATAAGATGAATGAGTGCACATTTAGAAGCATTACTTACAAAACTAAACATACTTTCGCCAAAAAAAACTGAACCTATTGATACACCGTAAAGGCCTCCAACTAACTCATTATTAAGATAACACTCTACTGAATGAGCATATCCTTCCTTATGAAGGTTATTATACATCCTTTTTATTGTTTCATTTATCCAGGTATCTTTTCTATCACGCGTTAATTTTGAACAACACTCTATTACTGCCTCAAAATCATTATTAATAGCTATCTTAAATGGCTTAGCTTTTAAAACTTTCATTGTTTTTTTGGGTATCTTTATTTTATCAAAGAAAAAGATTCCTCTTTTTTTGGGTTCTAACCAATAAATTTCCTTGCTTCTAGATGTCTCTGCCATTGGAAAAAGGCCTTTTTTATAAGCATCAACAACTATTTCCGAAGGAATTGTGTAGTTGTAAGGAATAGAGCTATTATTTTTCAAAGAAATTCTCCAACCATTTTATATCATATTTATAACTTTTAAAAGTATCTGATGAAACTATGTCTTTTTGGAGTTCAATTGTAGTCTTGATACCTTCTATAATATATTCATCTAATGCCCTTAGCATTTTAGTTATTGCCAAATCTCTATTTTCTGCATGAATTATCAATTTTCCAATCAAACTGTCATAAAAAGGAACCACTCTGTAACCTTGATAGGCAGAAGAGTCTACTCTTACACCATTACCACCAGGGGAGTGATAAGCGGATATTAAGCCTGGGCTTGGTAAGAAAGTTTTTGAGTCTTCAGCATTAATTCTACATTCTATTGCATGTCCCTTAAATTTAATATCATTTTGATTAATTTTTAATTTTTTACCAGCAGCTGCTTTTATTTGTTCATTAACAATATCTACTCCAGTTATCATTTCTGTTACAGGGTGTTCAACTTGCAGTCTAGTATTCATTTCGATAAAATAAAATTTTTCTTCTTCGTATAACATTTCTATAGTTCCTGCTCCTCTATATTTAATTTTCTTCATTGCTTCAATTATTATTTTTAAAGTTTTGTTTTTCTCTTTTTGATTTATATCAATTGAAGGAGCCTCTTCTACTAGTTTTTGATGACGTCTTTGAACAGAACAATCTCTCTCTCCTAAATGAATTACATTTTGGTAATTATCAGAAAATATTTGAAACTCTATATGTTTTGGGTTCTTTAAAAATTTTTCAATATAAACCTCATCATTTCCAAAATTATTTTTGGCTTCTGATTTAGCTAAACTATATTTTTCTTCTAATTCCTCTTTCTTATCAACAACCTTCATTCCTTTACCACCTCCTCCAGCAGAGGCTTTAATTATTACAGGAAATCCTATTTCTTGGGCTGCCTTGTATAAATCAGTTAATCCTTTTATGGGTCCATTTGATCCTGGGACTAATGGTATACCAGTTTTTCCTATAGTTTTCCTTGCAGATACTTTATCTCCCATAATTTGTATGTGCTCAGATTTTGGACCAATAAAAGTTATATCGTGGTCTTCAAGAATTTTCGCAAATTTAGCATTTTCTGATAGAAAACCATATCCTGGATGTATTGCTTCTACACCTGTTATTTCAGCTGCTGTAAGTATAGCTGGAATATTAAGATAGCTATCGGATGATTGGTGGCTACCTATACAAATGCTCTCATCTGCCATCTTTACATGCATAGACTCAATATCAGCACTAGAATGGACTGCAACTGATTTAATATTTAGTTCTTTGCAAGCTCTGATAATTCTGACAGCTATCTCTCCTCTATTGGCTATTAGTATTTTTTTAAACATTTTTAATTATTCTATGACAAGCAGATCTTGGTCAAATTCAACAGGCATTCCATTTTCTACCAGTATTTTTTTTACTACACCTGCTCTGTCACTTTTAACTTGATTCATAGTCTTCATTGCTTCAATAATAAAAATTACATCACCTGCCTTTATTTTAGATCCCTCTTTGATAAAGGGCTTAGCTTTTGGAGAAGACGCGTGATATAATGTGCCGAGCATAGGAGCTTTTATGCAATTTTTTTTAGAGTAGTCTTGCTTTTCTTGTTCTTTTTTAATTTTTTTATTATCTTGAGATTGGTCTAATACCGGGGTCAAGTTACTAGGAATTGATATGTTTGCTGGGGTTCTTGATAACCTTATACTCCTATTTCCATTCTTGATTTCTATTTCAGATAAATTATTTTTTCTTAAAATATCATTTAATTCTTTTATTGCTTCTTTATCAATTCTAAATTTAAACATTTTGTTCCTTTACCAATTTTTTTCTATAATTACAGCATCTATTGCCATTTCATACCCTACTATACCTGCACCACAAATCACCCCATTGCAAATTTCTGATAGCAAAGACTTTCTTCTAAATTTTTCTCTATTATAAATATTACTAATGTGTACCTCATATATCAAGCCTTCAAATATTTTTAAACAATCTCTTAATGCCACAGAAGTATGAGTATATCCACCTGCATTTATTATTAAAGCATCATAATTAGAAATTCTATTATGCAAGTAATCTAAAATTTTTCCTTCTGAATTTGATTGAAAAAAGTCTAATATAATATTTTTTTTTTTAACATATTTTTGCAAATTATTATTAATATCTTCAAGACTTTTATTTCCGTAGTGTATTAACTCTCTTTTACCTAATAAATTCAGATTAGGTCCATTCAAAATTATAATTCTTTTTTTTGTCATTTATATTAAAATTCTTATATATATAATTACATACTATTATGGTAAAAATAAATATATATATTAATGGAGATAAAAAGTTAGTAAATATTAATTGTTCTCTAAATGATATATTAGAAAATTTTAAAATAGATAGAAAAAAAATAGCCGTAGAAATTAATCAAAAAGTAATATCTAAATCTTTGTACAATAGTACTGTTATAAAAGCTGATGACAGAATTGAAATAGTTCAGTTCATAGGAGGTGGTTAATTGTGTGCTAAGAAAAAAAATGATAATTTAGTAATAGCAGGAAAAAGCTTTAAGTCTAGGCTAATCATTGGTACTGGAAAATATAAAAACTATGAGATAAACAAGTATGCTCTAGAAGCTAGCGGAGCTGAAATAATTACTGTCGCTATCAGAAGAGTAAATCTCTCAAATGAGAAAGAGGCAAGATTAACTGACTTTATTGATCCCATGCAATATACATTCTTACCTAATACAGCTGGTTGCTTTAATTCTAAAGATGCCTTAAGAACACTAAATTTAGCAAAAGAAATTGGTGGTTGGAACATGGTAAAATTAGAAGTATTGTCTGACGAAAGAACTCTTTATCCTGACATGGTACAAACACTTGATGCAGCTAAGGTTTTAGTATCTGAAGGTTTTTCTGTATTAGCCTATTGCAATGATGATCCAATTTTAGCTAAGAAATTGGAAGATATAGGATGTGCTGCCATTATGCCACTTGGATCTCCCATAGGATCTGGATTGGGGATACTTAACCCATTAAATATAGAAATAATAGTCAAACAGTCAAAAGTACCTGTAATTCTGGATGCAGGAATAGGTTGTGCTTCAGATGCAACAAAAGCAATGGAACTTGGATGTGATGCAGTACTGGTTAATTCTGCTATAGCTTGTGCCGATAATCCTATAGCAATGGCAGAGTCTTTGAAATTTGCAGTCAAAGCTGGTAGACTGTCTTATTTAGCAAAAAGAATGGGAAAAAAGTCATATGCAGTAGCTAGTACTCCTATTGAGAATATGATAAATTAAATTATGCAATATAGTAACACTCAAGTAATACTTAAAAAAAGACCTGTTGGATATCCCCAAATAGGAGATTTTGAAATTATAGACACTGAAATTAACGAACTTAATTTTGGAGAAGTAATAGTTGAAATTAATTGGTTATCCCTTGATCCTTATATGAGAGGAAGAATGAGTACAGCAAAAAGCTATGCAAATCCTCTAGGTATTGGGGATGTAGTGACAGGAGGTGCCGTAGGTAAAATAGTTGAAAGTAAATGTCCTTTTTATCAAAAAGGAGAAATTGTTGAAGGGTTTACAATAGGTTGGCAAAGTTATACAAGAATTTCTTCTTCTAAATTAAGAAAAGTAGACCCAAGCTTAGCACCAATACAAACTGCACTTGGTGTATTAGGAATGCCTGGTATGACGGCTTTTTTTGGATTCTTTGATATTTGCAAACCAATTCCAGGAGATACTGTTGTTATTTCAGCTGCATCTGGAGCAGTTGGCCAATTGGTTGGCCAATTAGCTAAACTTTTTGGATGTAAGGTTATAGGAATTGCTGGTACTGAAAAAAAATGTCAATACATTAAAACAATACTAAACTTCGATCAAGCAATTAACTATAAAAAAGAAAATGTATTTGAAAAAGTAAAAAAATACTGCCCAGAAGGTGTAAATATTTATTTTGATAATGTTGGAGGACAAATAGCGGATGATGTAATTAGCAACATTGCACCCTTTGCAAGAATTGCTGTATGTGGTGTTATTTCACAATATAATCTTACCCAAATAGAAAAAGGTATGCGAGTGCAAAGAGCAATTTTAACCAATCAGGCTACCATTGAAGGTTTTTTAGTTTTTAGATTCGAAAATAGATACGAATTTGCTAGAAAAAGAATGGCAAATTGGTTAAAACAAAAAAATTTAATATGGAAAGAGGATGTTGTTGAAGGGATAGAAAATGCACCAAAGGCTTTTGTTGGATTGATGAAAGGAGATAATTTTGGAAAATTATTAATAAAAGTTAAATAATCTAAAATATGAACTTTCTAGTTTTCCTCAATTTCTTTTAATTGCAAATTTAATTCTTCAAGTTGATCTTTAGATACCTCATTTGGTGCACCCATTAGAAGATCCTCGGCTTTCTGATTAAGAGGAAACATAATTACTTCTCTTATATTTGGTTCTTCAGCAATTAACATTACTATTCTGTCTATACCTGGAGCTATACCTCCGTGAGGCGGAGGTCCAAAACGAAAAGCATTGAAAAGTGATGGAAATTGTTTTTCTATGCTATCTTTTTGATAGCCAGCTATTTCAAATGCTTTAATCATTATCTCAAGACTATGATTCCTTATTGCTCCAGAAGATAATTCTATTCCATTACATACTATATCATATTGTAATGCCTTTATGTCTAAAGGGTTTTTTTCTTGTAAACTTTTCATTCCCCCTTGTGGCATAGAAAAAGGGTTATGACTAAATTTAATTTCATTTGTCACTTGGTCTTTTTCATACATGGGAAAATCAACTATCCAACAGAATTTAAATTCATCTCTTTTAATTAATGATAATTCATCACCTAGCTTAGTTCTAACTAAACCGCAAAATTTTTGAGCGTCATTCTTCTTATCACATACAAAAAATACTGCATCGCCCTCTTTTGCTTTTAAACTACTAATTAATTCCTGAATCATGCTATCGTCAATATTTTTTGCTATTGGTCCTGTACCTATCAAAATATTATTTTTCTCTTCAAAATATATATAGCCTAATCCTGAAGCTCCTTGCTCTCTTGACCAATTATTTAATTTGTCATAAAAAGATCTAGGTTTTTCTTTTCCTACTGGAGCTAGTATAGCTTTCACTATAAAACCTTTTTCGATTAAATTTTTAAATATTTTAAATTCTACCTTATCATTGCTAAAAAAATCAGTAACATCCTCTATTATTAATGGGTTTCTTAAATCTGGTTTATCTGTGCCATATTTCTCTATTGCCTCAATATAAGGTATTTTTGGAAATGGCATATCTGTAATCTTTTTATTAGAAAATTTCTTAAATGTTTC
The DNA here is from genome assembly GCA_002720125.1 of Rickettsiales bacterium. Classification (GTDB taxonomy): domain Bacteria; phylum Pseudomonadota; class Alphaproteobacteria; order TMED109; family TMED109. The sequence continues at coordinate 23,132 of PBGQ01000013.1, forward strand.
GTAGATTACAGTTTCAACGATATTAAATATATCTTCCTGACTACAAAAAGCCATTTCAATATCAAGCTGATAAAACTCACCTGGACTTCTATCTGCTCTCGCATCTTCGTCTCTAAAACATGGAGCAATTTGAAAGTACTTATCAAAACCTGATACCATAATTAATTGTTTAAATTGTTGAGGAGCCTGAGGTAAAGCATAAAACTTTTTTGGATGAATTCTTGAAGCAACTAAATAATCCCTTGCGCCCTCTGGAGAAGATGCTGTTAATATGGGTGTTTGAAATTCAATAAAATTTAATCCGATCATTTTTCTTCTTATAAAATCAATAATCTGGCTTCGCAAAATAATATTTTTTTTCAGTTTATCCCTTCTCAAATCTAAAAATCTATTTTTCAACCTGATTTCATCGCCGTAGTTCTCATTACCTGTTACTTGAATAGGTAGAATATCTGAGGTAGATAATACTTTAACCTTATCTACTAAAACTTCTATATTTCCTGTGGCTATTTTACTATTAGCTGTATCATCTGACCTTTTTAATACCTCTCCTTCGATTGTAATAACACTTTCTAGCCTTATAGTTTCTAGATCCTTAAAAATATTACTCCTCTCATCAACTACAATCTGAGTCAATCCATATTGATCTCTAAGATCTATAAATAGTAATCCACCATGGTCTCTTTTTGAATTAATCCAACCAGATAATTTTACTTTTTTATTAACGTCACTATCTCTAAGTTGTCCGCAGGTGTGTGTTCTGTATTCAATATTCATATCTATACTTATTTATCATGTATTATTTTATTAATTAAAATAAAAAATAACATACAGAAATATTTAATAAATGTCTTATTTTTTTAGTATTATTTTAGCAGGTCTATTATATTTTATAGAGTCTCCTCTTCCAGATAGGCTAGGATTCGCCATAAAATATCCATGTGCAGACATTAGAACTGCTTTATTTTTAATTTTTTGATAAGAACCATCACTTTTCATTTTCCAAGATTGGCTATTATCATTTAAGTTTGCTACCATTATTTGATTTAGTAATTGTTTATGCACTGTTTTATTCAATATTGGAACCATTACTTCATATCTTCTGTCAAAATTTCTTGGCATAATATCGGCTGATGATATATATACTTTGGCTTTAGAAGATGGCATTTTAAATCCATTACTAAAACAGTATATTCTTGAATGCTCAAGAAATCTACCTACTATACTCCTGACAAAAATATTTTCCGATAAATTTTTTATTTGTGGTCTAAGACAACAGACACCTCTTACAATTAACTCTATAAGCACTCCTTTCCTACTTGCTTCATATAAAGCATCAATAACGGCCTCATCTGTAAGAGAATTACATTTTAACCATATCTCACTATTCGCCCCAGATCTTTTATAATCAATTTCTTTTTTAATCAATGCAATGAGATCATTTCTTAAATTTTTTGGAGCAACGCTTAAACAATTCCAATGTTTAGGAGAAGAATAACCTGTTGCCATATTGAAAAACTCTTGAGCATCTTTAGCAACTAGACTATTACATGTGAATAATGAAAGATCTGTATAAATTTTAGCTGTCATAGTATGATAATTTCCTGTCCCGAAATGTACATAAGAATTAAGTCCTTTTCTTTCTCTTCTTATAACTAATGAAACTTTGGCGTGAGTTTTTAATTCAATTGACCCATAGACTACTTGAACACCATATCTTTTTAATTGCCTNGCAACCTTAATATTTGTTTCNTCGTCNAATCTAGCCTTTATTTCCAATAGAGCNGTAACAGACTTTCCTTCCTCTGCNGCTTCNACNAATGCTTCTACTATAGCATTATTTTCTTTGGCTGTTCTATAAATTGTCTGTTTTATAACTAATACTTTTTTNTCCTTAGCCGCTTNTCTNAGNAATTTTACAACTACATCAAAACTCTCATATGGATGATGNATTATCATATCTTTCTTTCTGATAGCCGCAAAATAATTGTCCTTAGCGTCTTTTATTCTTTCAGGAAATCTTGGAAGGTATTCTTTCCATTTTAAAAATTTTGGCGAGGATTTGATAATATCAAAAACAGCTACAGTATCTAAGATATGTTTGGATGCTATTACAAACTCCCTTTTTATATTTAGTGATTTTATTATCATATTTCTAAGATCAGGTGGAGTAGAACTGCTTATTTCTAACAAAACCACACTTCCAAATCTCCTTTTCTTTAGCTGGTTTTCAAAAGTGGTAACTAAATCCTCAGCCTCATCATTAAATTCTATATCACTGTCTCTAATTATTCTAAATGTGCCATACGATAAAAATTTATAATTAGTAAATAATCTTTCAATAAAAAGAACTATTAAATCTTCTGTTCTAATAAAGTTTCTTGATTGTTTTATTCTGTAAAATTTATTAAGTCCCTTAGACAAGGGCAAAACTACTCTAATATTTTTTTTACTAACTTTATGAATAAACTTTAAGACCAAGCATAGTCCTAAATTTGGAACAAATGGAAAAGGATGAGCTGGGTCGACTGCAACAGGCGTTAGTAATGGAAATACTTCTTTGAGAAAATGTCTTTTAAGCCATAATTTGTCAGAAGAACTTATTTTGCTAATATTTACAACATTAATATTTTTTTTTTTTAATTCATTTAGAAGATTTATCCAACAATTATTTTGCTCTTTTTTTAAAATTTTCGATTTTTTAATTACTTCCTTCAAACTATCTTCAGGCATTATTCCATCAATTGTTTGAATAAATATATTGCTATCTACTTGGCCTTTTAGACCAGCAACTCTTACCATGAAAAATTCGTCTAAATTTGATCCTGAAATGCCTAAAAAGTTTAGCCTTTCCATTAACGGGTTTCTAGGGTTATATGCTTCAAAGAGAACTCTTCTATTAAACTCTAACCAGGATAATTCTCTATTTATGTAATTACTTTGCATATAATAATTTAATTATAATAATCTGGCTAATAAATTAGCAAAAAATTTATTTTTTATCTATTACTTCTTTTATAAGTGGGATAGTAATATTTTTTTTTTGTTTAAGTGAAAGATTGTTTACTTCACTTACAAGCTTTTGAATTGTTATATAAGTTCTTTCTATTCTAATTAATATAAAGTTAATTATATCCTCATTAAGGAATACACCTTTATCTTTAAATAATTTAAGAAGAATGCCTTTTATTTCATCATCAGTTGGTAAAAGAATTAATGCTTGTGGTAATGTTTTTAATCTTGATTTTATGTCTTCTAATTTAATTTTTATTTTTTGCAAATTAAGTCTTGAAGTAAATAAAAATTTTAAATTTCTTTCTTGTTTGATATTAAATATGTGTAAAAAAAATTTGAAGTTAGTTATATTGTGAATATCTTCGATAGTAATATTATTAAAATTTAATAAATCTTTGTTTTCCCTGTTTACATCTTCATAATTGAAAATATCGCACAAACTCTTTTTTTGCCATACATTCGCCAAATGTGATTTACCTGATGCATTAGGACCTATGATTATTAGACCATTATTTTTCCATCTAGGATATCTATCAATCCATTTCACTGCTTCTCTATTTGATGCTCCAACAACAAAATCTTCTCTATTTTTAGCTTCTCTAAATTCAAAAGGTAAAATTTGTTGTTCTTTAGAGTTATTCATTTTTTAAGGTATTCGACAGTTTTTATTAGATATAGAGTTATTATGGCAGTTACTGGAATAGCAAAAAAAATTCCAAATATTCCAAATAGCGACCCAAATATTACAATAGAAAATATAACAACTATTGGATGAAGTCCTAATTTTTTTCCTATAATTTTTGGTGTTAAAATATTGCTTTCAATTAATTGCGCAAAAGCAAATATTAATAAAACATATAATATATAGTAATAATCATAGAATTGTAAAAAAACTAATAATAGAGTAAGGATTAAACTAATTAAAATACCTATTACTGGCAATAAGGAAAGAGCTCCAGCTAATAAACCTAAAAAAAGAAAATACTCTATATCTAATACAAAGAAGCTAATTATATAATATAGAGCAAGAGAGATACTTACTAAAAATTGCCCTCTAAAATAGATAGACAAAATGTTATCTATTTCATTAATATTTTTATTAAGTTTTCTTTTATTAACAATAGGAATGTTTTTTTTTATTTTTTTTATTATCTTATCCCAATCTCTTAATATATACCAAGTTACAATAGGAGTAATTATTAAAANGCCTANAAAGTTNAAAATTGCCATTGATGACAACATTAATTTATTGAAAACTTTTTTAAATATAACTGTAATAGGATCTTTGAAACTGATGATAATCTCATCGTTGTAATTATTGAGAATGTTATTTTGAATATACTGAATTATTTGGTTAATAATATTTTCGGTATTATTAATTAAGTTAGGAAAATAGACCAGAAAACCATTGAACTGTTTTATTAAAATAGGAAATACTAGTAAAAATATTGTAAAGAAACATACAGTAAAGAAAATAAGTACGAGCGCGGAAGAAAGCCCTCTATTAATCTTTCTTTTCTCCATTTTATCAACTAATGGGTCTAAAAGATATGCTAGGAATATTCCAACATAAAATGGAAAAAGTACTTTAGATAATTGCCATAATAAAAGTAAAATTATAAAAAAAAAGGAAATTATTATTATTTCTTTATTTATCTTAATCATTTGCTTTTAAGCCAATTAACCAGCTATTTTTATCTCTAGAAACAAGAAGCTTTTTTTTCTCTATCTCCTCCAAAAAATCATCCTTTGAAAGAATTTCAATCAAAACAAAAGCTTTTTTGTTGGTAATTCCTAAAATTTTGAAACTTGATAACCTTTTGTTGCTCTTCAATATTTTTTTTATTGATATCCATTGTTCTAAACTTTCATATTTAATTTCTGCATTAATAAAATTCTTTGATTCTTGAAATTCTTTTATATTTTTATCTACCCATAAATCNTCTAGGTAATCNGCAAATGCATTNGCCAAGTTAANCAATGTATCTGAAAAATTATCTGTTTTANAAAAATCTAAACTTTCCAGATTAATTTCTTTTCTAGAAAGTCCATCNGANGCTTTTAANTTNACTNTNTAATCACCAAGNTTTTCCTCTACAGATAAAAATAATACTATAGCNTGATTAGCATTNTATTTATTTGTGATATTTTTAATTTTATAATAAACTAANGCTTCTGCATCTTCAGCACTTAATGTTATTAAATCTTCNACATCTCCAGTAGGTAAAATAAATTCNGTGAGATTAGAGTCTAAAGGTCTACGAAGCCATGTTTCAAACCAAGGATTAGGATCATCCCATAGAATGTATCTATCTTGTATTTTCATCAAGGGAATAACTAATGTATTAGTTCCTCTTAAAAAAGAATGCTTAATATTTCGACTAGCCAATAATTTCTTTATCTCTGATTTATCAAAATTTACTGAAATTAATGCGCTATACTTATTTTTTGAAAATTTCTCATTTTCTATAGAATAGCCTTTTATAACTTTATTAGGTTCTATTTGTTTTATAATTTCAGAGATATTTTCATTGGACTCTAAAGTTATCCATCTAAGATAACGTTTTAGTGCTTTATCATAGGCTAAATTAACTGCTTTTTTTCTATTCGCTGTATTTTTTGCAAGGTTGAACTCTACATAAATATCTTTAACTCTANATTTTTCATAGGGTTCCGAATAACATTTTTTTATAATCAAAAAAGATGTTAATATAAAAGTAATAAATAATGGATTAATAATTTTCAATATAAACTAAAACCTTTACTAAGTATAATAATAACATGCGCGATAAAAAAGACTATAAGTTTTCATATAAAAAATCAGGAGTTAATATTGATCTTGGAAACACTATTGTAAAAAAAATAAAACCATTAGTAAAAGAAACTTTTGATAATAATGTACTAGGTGATATAGGAGGATTTGGTGGAGCTTACAAGTTAAATGATAAAAAGTATATAAATCCAATATTAATTTCAGCTACAGATGGAGTTGGGACAAAGCTTCTAGTAGCTGAAAAACTGGGTTTTTATAAAAATATTGGAATAGATTTAGTTGCAATGTCTGTAAATGATATTATTGTACAGGGTGCTAAGCCATTATTTTTTTTAGACTACATTGCAATCAATAAAATAAGAGAAAAAAAAGTAATGGAAATTCTTAGAGGTATTACAAAAGGTTGTAAAGAAGCTGAATGCTCACTAATAGGAGGTGAAACGGCTGAACTACCAGGACTATACTCTGAAAATACATTTGATTTAGCTGGTTTTTGTGTTGGTATTGTAGAAAAAAAGAAGTTGTTACCTAAAAAGAATATTAGGCCTGGAGACATAATATTTGGCCTTCCAAGCTCAGGGGTTCATTCAAATGGCTTTTCCCTTATCAGAAAAATTATGGATGAAAAAAAAATTTCATATAATAAGAAATTTCAAGCAAATAAAACTTTAGGAAATATATTTTTAAAACCAACTAAAATCTATGTTAAATATGTTCTGAGCATATTATCTAATTGTAAAATAAAAGGCCTTGCCCATATTACTGGAGGAGGATTAGAAGAAAATATTAAAAGAATTATACCAAAAGGATTAGGAGCATCCATAGAAACACAAAAACTTGATATTTATTCTAAAAAAAGCATTTTTCACTGGTTAAATAATGACTGCAAGGTTGGGCAAAAGGAAATGCTGAGAACATTTAATTGCGGAATAGGGATGGTTTTAGTAGCAGAAAAAAAGGAAAAAAATAATCTTCTTTCTTTTTGTGAAGAAATAAAGCAACCTATAAATATTATAGGAAGTATTAAGTCAGAAAAGTCTTTTTCTTTTAACTAAAGAGTTCTATTTCACTAAAGAAAAAAGAAACTTCTTTCTTTGCATTAGTAATACTATCCGAACCATGTACTGCATTACATTGAATATTTTTTCCATATAAATTTCTAATAGTGTTTTTATCTGCCATTTCAGGATTCGTATCTCCCATTATTTTTCTATAATCAGATACTGCATTTTCTTTTTCTAATACTTGCACTACTACTGGACCTGATGTCATGAAATTAACTAATTCATTAAAGAATGGTCTATCTTTATGAATGGAGTAAAACTTTTCTGCCTCTTCTCTTTTTAAAGTAATTTTCTTCTTTGCTATTATTTCAAAACCGTTTTCTTCCAATAATCCTATGATATGCCCGGATTTTTTTGCTTCAACTGCATCTGGTTTTATTATAGATAATGTATGCTCTAAACCCATTTATTTCACTCTCTCTGCTATTTGTTAACAAATTTTTCTAACAATCTAACCCCATATCCAGTTCCTCCCTTTGGTATCATGGGTTTATCTTGTTTTGCCCAAGTTACTCCTGCAATATCCAAATGTATCCATGAGACATCTTTTATAAATCTTTTTACAAAAATTGCTCCAGCTGTAGAGCCAGCTCCTCTTCCTGAACCTACGTTCTTCATGTCTGCTATATCAGACTTTATGTCTCTTTCATAACTTTCGTCTATAGGCATATTCCAGACTGGTTCTCCTATTTGCTTACCACACTGCTCTAATTCAGACGCTAACTTTTCATCATTTGAAAACATTCCTGCTTTTTCTTGACCTATACTTACTATGATTGCTCCAGTCAAAGTTGCAAGATCTATAAGTTTTTTCGGCTTGAATTTTTTTTGTGCATACCAAACCACATCTGCTAAAACTAATCTACCTTCGGCGTCTGTATTTATTACCTCAATAGTTTTCCCCGACATAGATGTGACTACGTCACCAGGTCTTTGGGCCGTNCCTGAGGGCATGTTTTCAACTAATCCTATTGCAGCAGATACATTTACTTTAGACTTACCAAGTGCAAGTGCTTTCATAAGACCTAAAACTACAGCTGAACCACCCATATCATATTTCATTTCTTCCATTCCACCCGATGGCTTTATAGAGATGCCTCCTGTATCAAAAGTCACTCCTTTTCCAATAAAGGAGTACTCGAAGTTACTACTTTTATTTCCTTTCCATTCTAGGGTAACAACAAAAGGCTTATTGGAACTTCCTTGAGCTACCCCTAATAGTGCACCCATCCTTAGTTTTTTTAATTCTTTTTCATCTAATACATTTACTTTTAAACCTATTTTTTTTAATTTTAATGCTTCTTTTGCCAGCAATAGTGGTGTTAGATTATTAGATGGCTCACTTACTAAATCCCTTGTAAGGAAAACTCCTTGCTGAACTGCTTTCAGCCTAGACCAGACCTTTCTTACTGAAGCCAGGTCATCAGAAATCATATTAATTTTTTTAAGATAGTTATTTCTATATCTTTTACTCTCAGAAAAGTATTTATTAAACCTGTAAGTGTTTAAAGTAATCCCGTAAAGAAGATTGGCTTGAGACCCATTTTTAAAAGTTTTCTTACTGATTATTAAGTTAGCTTCTGAAATTTTTCTGCTATTCAATATTGAAGTAATGTAACTTCCTATTTTTGAAATATTATAAGATGAATCCAAATCATCTTCTTTTAAACCTACAAGAATAATACGATCAGCCTTTGATCCTTGAGGTAATATTAGATCAACGCAACTGNTGCTATTGTATTCTAAGTTACTTAACTTTATTGCCTTGTTTATATAATTTTTATATTTTTTATTAATATTTAACAAATAATCGTCAAGAGGCATTGATTTTAAACACAAAAAAACTAACNCTCCTTGTTCTTTTTTTATGTTTGTCTGAAAATTGAATAACATAGATACTCCTAATATTGATATAAATAACTTTTAATTTTTATGTTAATATTTAATACTTAACAAGTAAAAAATATGTTCAAAAATAACCTAACATTTTACAAATATATATTTTTAACTTTTTTTAAACCATTTTTTTTAATTTCCTTTGTTTTAACCGGTTTAGTTTGGTTATCAAGATCATTACAATATATTGATTTAATTATCAACAAAGGTTTATCAATATCAGCATATTTTTGGTTTGTAGGTTTAATAGCTCCTAAAATACTGGCTTTCTTGCTTCCTTTGATTTCCTTCGTCTCAATATCCTATTCATATCACAAACTCAAAACTGATTCAGAAATAATTATTATGGAATCAGTAGGTCTCTCTAAAGTTAAACTTATGATACCTTCTATTTTATTTGGAACACTTGTAGCACTTGTAATTTTAATAATAGAAACCAAAATTAGTCCAGAAAACTATAAAAAATTTAAATCCTTTCANTCTAATTTAAGAAATAATTTTGTTATTTCTTCATTACAGGAAGGTGAATTTCACTCTCCTTTCACAAACATCACTGTCTATATTGATAAGATGTCTTCTAACGGCACACTAAGCAATATTCTAATACATGATACTAGAGACAAAAAAGTAGAAAATACAATTTTAGCCAAACAAGGCATTATTTCTAACATCGAAGAAGTTCCAAGCATTAAAGTTTTTAGTGGATCAAGATATATTTTTTATCCTGATAGCCAACAAACTTCAATCCTAAATTTTGATAAATATGAGTTTCAAATACAATTAACTAAGGAAAATCGTACTAAAAGATTTAGGCAGGTTGAGGAAAGAAGTCTAGAAGAACTTTTTTTTCCCAAAAAAGAATTGAATGAAAGAATTAAAAATGAATTTTTTGCTGAAGGACATAGACGGTTAAGCTCTCCTCTTCTTGTTATTTTTATGTGTTCTTTAGGTGCATTTTCTATTTTATTTGGAAAAACAAGGAAGAAGATATCTTCTGGAAGAATAGTAATTATTTCATCCTTAGCATTAATAACTCAATCACTTTATATTTCTCTCATAAATAGTAATATATTGAATAATGCTAGTTTTTTTTTATTGTACTTTTCTTTAGTTATTTTCTCTCTAATACCTCTCTACTTAATGAAATATGATGAAAATATTCTAAACTTTTTAAAAACAAAAAAAAATGGTTAATACTGTAATTTCAAAATATATTGCAAGAAGCTTCTTATTTAGTATCTCAATTACTTTAGCCACCTTTGCTTCTATAATTTTTATAGGGGATATGGTCGAATACAGCAAAAAATTATCATCTAATAATAGTTTACATGTAGGTCTTTTAATACAATTATGTTTCTTAAATTTGCCAAAAATGTTACTCGAAATCATGCCATTTGCAATTCTTTTTGCTGGTCTTTTGTGGACCATTAAAATTAAAGGATATAAGGAATTACAAGTAATGCGGACAACAGGAATTTCCTTATTACAAGTATGTCTACCTCTTTGCCTTGTAACTATTTTAATTGGTATTATGTTTATAATAACATTTAGTCCTATTATTTCTGCAACACAAAAAAAAATACAAAAGATTGAGTCCGAGAAATTGAATAAGCCCCTAACCTCTATACTTGTATCTAACAGCGGCTTTTGGTTAAAGCAGGGAAACAAAAATGGTTCAGATATCATTTATGCTAAAAGGTTAGATGCAAGAAGTTTGAGTTTATTTAATGTATTGATTTTTAGATTTAACGAAAACTATGAGGTACAAGAAAGAATAACAGCAGAGTCATCTGAATTGATCAAAGACCATTGGTTACTTAAAGATCTTTCATCAACAGACAAGTTAGGAGAAACAAAAAAACAATCTTTTATGAAACTTCCTACTTACATAACCAATTCTCAAATAAAAGAGGGTTTTTCCTCTCCTGAAACTGTATCTATTTGGAATCTTTTACCTTTTATCAAAATGTTTGATAAAGCGGGTTTTTCTACAAAAAAACATAGATTGTATTTATATAAGCTCATAATCTTTCCACTTTATTTATCAGGTATGGCATTGTTAGGAGTAAGTTTCAATATGCAAGATTTATCCAGAAAATCTTCCAATATTAGAGTTCTAAGTGGGACTATTGTTGGTTTTATAATATTTTATCTTACTAAAATAATAGGCGCTTTGGCTATATCTGGAAAAATATCTTTATTTTTTTCTTCTTTAATTCCTGCCCTAATACCTATAATGTTAGGAATCTCAATTATATTATACGCAAATGAAAATTAGTTTATGTTAAAAAGGTTATCAATATTTTTCTTTCTAATATTATTTTTGTATCCAAATTTATTATTAGCAGATAAAGATGATTTCTATCTGTCTGCTCAAAATATTTATAAAGATGATAAAAATAGTTTTATTAATGCAAAAGGAAATGTTCAGATAAGGAAAGGAAAAATTTATCTTAAGTCAGACTATCTAGAATACAAAATCGAAAAAAAAGAAATAATAGCGAGAGGAAATGTTCAGATTCTTTCAGACACAGGAGAAGTTGTTTTTGCAGAAAGTGCTATTCTCAATGAAGAATTAAAAAATGGTATTATAAAAAATTTAGGTATGCTTTTATCNGATGGTTCCAGGCTAGCTTCNAAAGAAGCCCTGTCTACCGAAGACAATAATAAAACTGTCTATAAAAAAACTATATTCACCAAGTGCAAAGATTGTAATGAAGGAAAAAACGTATTATGGCAAATAAAAGCAAGAAAAGCATCTCACTTAAAAAAGAGAAATATTATTGTTTATGAAGGAGTAACTTTAGAGGCATTTGGTCTTCCTGTTGCATATATTCCTTTCTTTTACCACCCGGATCCATCTGTAAAAAGTAAGACTGGATTACTGACGCCAAAATTTTCTTCTTCTAATGTGTTTGGTTATACTTATGAACAACCTCTTTATGTAAGATTGGAAGATAGTTCTGACATCTTATTTAAACCTAAAGTAACTTCAAAAGAGGGAATAATTCTAGCTAAAGATTATAGAAAAAAATTTAAAACTGGAGAATTGAAATTTAATTCCTCAGTTACCAGAGGCAGTAAGGTTAGGGAAAATGAACCTACNAAAAAAGAAATAAGAGGACATGTTGATTTTGAATACGCAAATAAAAATGACAATGACTGGTTATTAGGTGCTAACATCAAAAGAGCAAGTGATAAGTCATATTTAGCTAGGTACAGATTATCTGATGGAGAAAGTGTTTTGACACAAAATATATTTCTTGAAAAAGAAGGTCTTTCTAATGGTTTATTGCTAGAAGCTTATAGATTTCAGACATTATCAGACAATTTCTCTTCCACCAATCTTCCTTTTATTAGGCCTTTAATAAAATATAGATGGAATAATTATAAAAATAAAAATAGAAATAGAATTAATCAGACACAAGTTGTTTTGAGGTCTATCACTAATAAGAAGAATGAGGACTCCAATAGTCTACACTGGAATAGTAGCAGTGAAAAAAAATATTTATATAATGGTTTATTAATTAAAGATAGTTTGAAGATTAATTTAGACTACTACAACACTAAAAATATAAATTCAAATAATGAAGATGTCTTAAGGTTTTTGCCTGAGATGGGATTACAGTTTCAATATCCTTTAATTAATTCTAGTAATAATTCTTCTATATTTGAACCTACTATTCAGATCCTATTTAGCGATAAAGATGATAAAAATAATGACNTTAAAAATAATGACAGTAAAGCTGTAGAATTAACTATCTCTAATCTATTTGAGGAAAATAAATATTCGGGATATGATAGATTAGAAGATGGTTTTAGAGTCAATTATGGTTTTACATATACTGCAAAGAACAGTAACCGAACACTATATTCAAATTTAGGTCGAACATTCCACTTAGATAAACAAGAGCTTTTTAATTATACCAATGGATTTGGAAAGCATAATTCAGATTTTGTCGGTAATATTGAGTTGGAGAATAAAAATTCAATTAGCTTCTACTATGATTTTAGAATATCTGATGAATATGAACTTAATAAAAATAGATTTAAAACTGCCTTTAATATTGGAAAAACAAGATTAGATTTCCAATATTCACAAATACGAAATTTTTCGAGTTCAAATAACTCTGATACAGAACAAATAAACTATAGTACTGCTACAAATATTTTTAAGAATTGGTCATTGTATTTTTCTCAGTATAGAGACCTAGCAGGAGCTAAATATAGTTCACCTCTTAAAACGGCATTTGGAATTGAGTTTAAGAATATTTGTACTTTGTTACGAATAAATCTAACAAAAGATAAATCAAATGATATAGATGTACCTGCTTCCACTAATTTAGCTTTTGAAATAGAACTTTTTTGATATACATATATTATGAAAAAAATAATAGTTATATTAATATTATCTCTAAATATATTTGGATACTGCAATGCAAAAGATATAAGAATAGCTGCAAGAGTAAATGATGAGATTATAACTAATATAGATTTAGAAAGCCGGCTATTAATGGCTATGGAACTATCTAATATTCCTGACAACCCTGATATAAAAAACAGATTAAAAGATCAAGTGCTTAAAGTACTAATTGAAGAAAGTCTAAAAATTCAAGAAGCTAATAAATTGGGTATTTTCATCACTAGTGATGAGTTGGAAACTGCAATACAAAATTTAGAAAGCAGATTAGGGTTTAAAAAAAATACATTAGTAAAGGAATATGCTTCTAAGAATATTCCTGAGATAACTATTTATAATCAAGTGAGAGCTCAATTACTTTGGCAGAAAATGTTAAATATATTAGTTATAAAAACCATTAATGTTTCAGAAGAGCAATCCTCAGAAGCATTTGACTTATTTCTAAAAAATTCTGGAGAAACAGAGTATAATTATTCCGAAATTTTTGTATCTTTCTCAAACTCTAATGACACCTTTACTGCTACTGAAAGAATAAACTCCATTTATTCTCAGACAAATATAAATAACTTTTTATTACTAGCGCAACAATTCTCTGACGGTGCCATAATTTATCAAAACAATAATAATTGGATAAGAGAAAGCATGCTTAAAAATGAACTAAGATTACCTATATCTATGTTAAAAGTAGGGGAAATCAGCAAACCAGTAAAAAGTTCGGCTGGCTACCATATATTCTTACTTAATGATAAAAGAACTACTAAAAAAATAAATGAAAATGAAACAACTTATGATTTTAGTCAAATATTTTTTAAATTGTCAGAAAATAACAAAGATGAGCAAATTTTATACTATAAGGAATTTTTAAATAACATAAGAGACATAGTTAAAGGNTGCGAAGATTTAGATAAAATTATAAATGAGTTAGACGAAGGATATGGTGGAAGATTTGGCATATTAAATGAAGAGTCTATAGATGNGAAGTTTTTACAAGTACTATCTGACTTATCTACAGGGCAACTAAGTAAAGAAATAATTTCTAAAGATGGCATTCATTCTTTAATGCTTTGCAGGCCTATACAGAAAGATACATTCAATAGCATAAAAGCAAATATAGAAACTAGAATAAGAATAAATAAAATAAATAATGCAGGCACCTTGCTTCTGAATAGAATAAAACAAAAATCCCTAATTGAAATTTTAGATGTGCGAGTATAAGCGGTTGAACATCAAAATAAAAGACTTAATAACAAAATACAACATTATTCCTAAAAAGAGTTTAGGTCAAAATTTCATATTTGATTACAATATCTTAGATAAAATTACGAAATCATTATTACCCTTACAAGATTATACTGTTATTGAAATAGGTCCCGGACCTGGCGGGCTAACTAGATCTATACTTAATTATAAACCAAGAAGGTTAATAATTATTGAAAGAGACTCAACTTACAAAAAGATATTAAGTAACCTAATAGATGACTTTAAGCATGCAAATATTTTATTATTATTTAAGGATTTTTTACAATTTGATTTAAAACAATATAGCCATGAACCAATAAAAATATATTCTAACCTCCCTTATAATATATCTACTCAGATTTTAATTAAGATATTGCCTCTACAAAAATATAATATTAAGGAGGTTGTCTTTACTTTTCAAAAAGAAGTGGCTCAAAGGATATTAGCTTTACCAAATACCAAAAAATATTCTAGGTTGTCTGTTTTATGTCAATATAGTTGTAATGTTAAAAAAATATGTATGCTACCTGCTAAAGTATTTTTTCCCGCTCCTAAAATAGATAGTATAGTTATAAAGTTAAGACCAAATTCAGACGTTTGTAATGAAACATTTTATAATCTACAACGATTAACAAAAAAAGCATTTGGAAAAAGAAGAAAAATACTTAAGAACTCTTTAAGAGAATTCTCAGATTTACCTCAAGTCCTTAATGAATTAAATCTAAAAGAAAATACTAGGGCAGAGGATTTAACTGTTGAACAATTTGTTTCTTTAACCAAAAAGTTTCAACTTTGACTTAATATTCTTCTTACAAAGTCATTCAGTCCAACTTGTCTTATTCTTTTTAATCTCTCTGCATCTAAAATGGATTTTAAATTTTTTAGTGTCTGTTCTAAGTTATCATTTATTATGATGTAGTCATATTCGGGCCAATGTGTTATTTCTGAATTAGCTTCAGACATTCTTTTGTTAACTTCCTCTTTGCTATCTTGTCCTCTTTTTTTTAATCTTAATTCTAGTTCTTTTGTAGATGGAGGTAGAATAAAAACCGATACAAGATGTTTTGGTTCTTTTTCTTTTAAGGCTTGAGTCCCTTGCCAATCTATATCAAATAAAATATCTTTCCCTAGCATCAGATTTTTCAAAACAGGTTTCCTAAGAGTACCGTACCTATTTCCAAATA